>NZ_JAVRHP010000069.1:0-16884 GCF_031846505.1 Autumnicola edwardsiae | reverse complement strand
TTAACGAATGTTCAGAATTTTGGCTACTAAAGAATAAGTGAAGAGAAATTAATCAAGTGACAATAAAAACCCTTCCGCAGAAATTACGGAAGGGTTTTGGCATTTTTTATTTATGGCTTTATAGCTCGTTAAGGATTATTGCTTTTTAAGATACACAACACCCATTGGTGGAATGGTAAGCGCAATAGAATTATCTTTACCATGTGTAGGCAAAGGCTTTGTTCCCACAGGCTCTGTATTACTTACGTTGCTTCCTCCAAATTCTTCGGCATCTGAATTAAAAATTTCCGCCCATGTTCCTTTATCGGGAACTCCAATACGGTAATTCTCGCGGGGTACAGGAGTTAGATTACATACAACCATAATAGCATCTTTTTCTTTCTCTCCTTTTCTCAGAAAGCTAATGATACTGTTCTCATGATCATTTATATCTATCCACTCAAAACCTTCGCTTTCAAAGCTCTTTTCGTAAAGGGCAGGCTCTTGCTTGTATAATCTGTTTAAAGCCTTCAGGGTTTCCTGGATCTGCCTGTTGGGTGCATTATTGGTCTCATGCCAGTCCAGGCTGGAATCGTGATCCCATTCTGTTCTTTGCCCAAATTCAGCACCCATAAAGAGCAATTTTGTCCCTGGGTGTGCATACATATAAGCATACAGGCTTCTTAAATTTGCGAATTTATTCCACTCGTCTCCCGGCATTTTATTCAGAATTGCCTGCTTACCATATACCACCTCGTCATGACTTAACGGTAGCATAAAGTTTTCAGTAAAAGCATAAGTTGTACTGAAGGTAATCGTATTTTGATGATATTTTCTATGGATAGGATCTTCCTGAAAATATTCCAACGTATCGTGCATCCATCCCATCATCCATTTTTGTCCGAAACCGAGGCCGCCCATATAAGTTGGTTTTGAAACCATTGGCCAGGCCGTGGATTCTTCAGCAATAGTTACAATATCCGGAAATTCGCCATAAACAGTTTCATTGAATTCCTTAAGGAAGCTGATTGCTTCAAGATTTTCATTTCCACCGTTCTCATTTGGCTCCCATTCTCCTTCTTTCCTCGAGTAATCCAGGTAAAGCATGGAAGCTACGGCATCTACCCGCAGTCCGTCAACATGAAATTTATCTAGCCAGAAAACGGAATTACTTATTAAAAATGAGCGTACTTCATTTCTTCCGTAGTTAAAAATATAACTCTGCCAGTCTGGATGGAATCCCTTTCTCGGGTCGGCATGTTCATAAAGGAATGTTCCGTCAAAATAATGGAGTCCGTGTAAATCTGAAGGGAAATGCGATGGTACCCAATCTAGGATCACCCCAATTTCCGCCTGGTGCAGCGCATCTATGAGGTGCATAAAATCCTGCGGACTACCAAAGCGGCTGGAAGGTGCAAAATATCCGGTCACCTGATAACCCCAGGAACCAAAGAACGGGTGCTCCATTACAGGCATAAACTCTACGTGCGTAAAGCCCATCTCGTTTAGGTAAGCCGGCAGGTCTTCTGCAAGTTCCCTGTAAGTAAGGGAGCGGTTATCTTCTTCGGGTTTTCTTTTCCAGGAACCCACATGAAGTTCATAAACCGAATAAGGTTTGGCTTTTTGAGCTTCCTTTTTTCGTTTTTTCATCCAGTGACCGTCGTTCCAGGTTCCTTCCAGATCCCAGACTACAGAAGCTGTGTTAGGCGGGGTTTCCCATTTAAAGGCAAAAGGATCCCCTTTTTCTGCTTCGTAGCCGTTATTATGCGAACGGATATAGTATTTATACATGCTTCCGTTCTTTGCTTCCGGAATAAAAGCTTCCCAAATACCAGATTCATCATTTCGGGCCTTCATTGGGTTGGTTTGCCTGTCCCAGCCGTTAAAATCACCAATTACCGAGACTTTTTCGGCGTTCGGAGCCCACACAGCAAAGTAAACTCCCTGCGTTCCCTCGTGTTCCATAAGGTGAGAACCAAATTTTTTGTAAAGGTGATAGTGCTTTCCTTCTCTAAAAAGGTGTACATCATATTCAGAAAGTAAACTGGCTCCCTCTGCCACTTCGCTTTTCTTGGCAGCTTTTTTGGCCGGGCTTTTCCTGGCAGAACCTTTTTTTGCTGTAGTTTTCTTTTTTTCAGCACCCTCTTCGTCATCAGGTAAGAGTGTATCCACAGCTTTGTTTACTGTTTTTTTAACCGTTTTCTTTACCGTTTTTTGATCAGGTAAAATTGCTTTGGCGGTATCTCCCAATGCTTTCCGGGTTTCTTCATCTGGTATAACCTTATCAGCCAGTCCTTTTGCAGTAGAAGTAAAATCCTCTGTTGTTTTTTCTGTGGTTTTCTTCTTATCAGATGTAACAGATTTTCCTGTTTTAGAAGGATCTACTTTTTTTTCTTCGGAATTTTTTTGAGTCACTTTCTTCGCCACACCGGTTTTTTTTGCTGCAGATTTTGCAGTGGTGGTGGCTTTGGGCTTAGCTGCCTTTTTCGCTTCTGTGGTTCCTTTTGAAGACTTTTTAGCAGTAGTTTTTTTCTCTGATGCCGAATTCTCTTCAGGAAAATCCTTCTTTGGCTTCGGAAGCTTTCTTTTAGTAGTTCCCTTTGCCGCGTTTGCCTTTGCCGTTGGTTTTATAGCGGTTTTAGACGCTTTTTTTGTGTCTTCAGAAACCGTTTTTTTCTCGCCAGTCCCTTTAGGGCCTTTTACTTCACCAGATTTTGGCGGGCTTGCAGCGGCTTTCTTCTTAGCACCTGTTACTTTGACTTTATCTGTAGTATCTTTATTTTCTTTCTTTGCCATCGTTATACCTCCCTATTATTGTTTTTATGCCCCTTAAAGGTATTAAAACCCAGTCCGGACGGTTGTTTAGTTCGTAATTCAGTTCGTACACTGCTTTTTCCAGCAGAAATGTATCCATAAGGATCTTAAAATCTTCTTTATCCTCAGGAATAAATTCGTTTTCTCCAACTTTTTCAGAATAACCCTGAAGGAACAGCCTTGTTACATGATAATACCAGGATTCTGCCCACTCTTCAAGATCACCTTCCCGGCGCTGTTGATCAAACTCGGGTTCCATAATACTGCTGTAGGCCGCATAATGAAAGGACCTAACCATTCCTGCAACATCCCGTAGCGCAGATCTCTTTAATCGTCTTTCACTAAATGCCCTTGCCGGTTCTCCTTCAAAATCGATGATTATAAAATCTTTTCCTGTCCATAAGACCTGTCCAAGGTGGTAATCGCCATGAGCCCTGATTTTCATCGTTGGAATCTTGTGATCAAAGACTCTTTTAAAGCAATTGAGAACTTCAGTTTTCATGTCCAGAACTTCCTTAGCTTCATTTTTAACTTCCTCCGGAAGATTCTTTAGACTCTTCTGAAGGTTCTGAAAGCTGTTCCTGGTCAATGATTGTAACGAAGAGAAAAGTGATCGCTGGTAATGCAGCGAAAAAGCTTCGTGCTCAAAATCCTGTACTTCGGGATGTGCGGCAAGTGCCCTATGCATCTCTGCAGTGCGCTGGCCGAGTAAAGAAATTCGCTCTGGGAAGATTGCTCCCATTAATTTCTTCATATCATCAGAAATCTCGGTGTAATTTAAAGGGGTAAGCAGTAAATCAGACTCTTTTGGAGTCAGTTTTACCTCTTTGGACCTCGTCATCACATTTTCAAAATATCGGTTGATCGAATCTTTTGTATAATCCCACGCATCCCCCTGGTTGGGTACCAGGTCCTGCATCATCCCAAGTACAATAATGTTTCTTGCACCAGTCTTGTATTCTATTGCGCCAACAAACTTTGGAGAGTTCTTGAAATCTGTCTTTTCAGAAAGATAGCGCGTGATCTCCAGATCCGGATTAATGGTATTGTCGAGTTTCCTGTACAATTTCAGAAAATACTTGTTGTCGTAGATAAGTGAAGTGTTACTTTGTTCCGCATTTAGGATTTTGGAATGTAATTCTTCAGAATTTATTACCACATCCTCGTCTCCATGATAAAAATCAAGGCTGCCTTTACCGCTGGACAACTTTTTATTTTTCTGAATATTCCTGAAGATTGTATTTCTAAATTCTTCATTATAGACGGCATCAAAAAGAATTCCTTCTTCTTTTCCTACGGTAAGCCTTGTAATTACCCCTTTTTCTGGAATATCACGTATATCCTCTTCGTTATGGTAAGGAACAAATGCGAGCGGTAACTGATAAACTTCCGGCAAGCCGTCGTTATAATTTATTTCTATAGTCACCAAAGTGGCCGGTAAATCCTTCACCGGAATTTCTATCTTATTGATAATTGCAATATTCTGGATCACTCTTGACTTACCGCCGAACCATCTGCAAGAATTCAGGTAAGAAGGTAGCACTTTGTTTTCCAGCCTGCTCTGGGTTTTCCGTTCCAGTAATTCCGGCCATTCCTTTACCTTCAGGGCAGGAATATCGGCTTTTTCAGAACGTTCCTTGTCCTTTTCCAGCACAAACCAGTAATAGCCGTGAGGCCCCATTGTAAATAAATAAGGATCTTCAGATACTTTCGGGAATTTGTTATGGCTAAATACCTCGATTGGTGTGTAACCTTCATAGCCTTCCAATTCTAATTCCGCAGCTTGTGGAAAACGTGAAAGATTTCCGAGGACAAGAATATCTTCTTCTTCATAAGTACGGGTATAGGCTATTATTTTTGCGTTGGAAGGCGAAAGGAATTTAATATCACCACGCCCAAAGGCTTTAAAGCGTTTCCTCATGCCAATAATCCGCTTCATCCACCATAAAAGGGAAGAGGAATTTAATTGTTGAGCCTCTACATTAACGGCTTCATATTTATATTCAGGATCAATGATTACCGGCAGGTATAATTTATGTGGATTGGCCGTTGAAAAACCTGCATTTCTATCTGCGGTCCACTGCATTGGCGTTCTTACACCATCACGGTCCCCTAAATAGAAGTTATCGCCCATTCCAATTTCGTCTCCGTAATATATTACAGGCGTTCCCGGAAGAGAGAATAAAAGCACATTCATCAGCTCAATTTTGTTGCGGTTGTTTTCAAGTAAAGGAGCGAGCCTGTGTCGTATTCCCACATTTATCTTGGCCTGTGGATCTTTTGTATAAACCTTGTACATATAATCCCTTTCCTCGTCGGTCACCATCTCCAGGGTGAGCTCATCATGATTTCTGAGGAAGATTGCCCATTGGCAGGATTCCGGGATATCTGGTGTCTGGTCAATAATGTCAATTATCGGGTACCTGTCTTCCATTTTTACCGCCATAAACATGCGCGGCATAATAGGAAAGTGGTAGTTCATATGACATTCGTCCCCATCACCAAAATAAGCTGCGGAATCTTCCGGCCACATGTTTGCTTCAGCGAGTAGTAATTTGTTGTCGTAATTTTTATCGATATGTGCCCTTAGCTTTTTCAGAAAAACATGAGTTTCATCAAGATTCTCGCAATTTGTATTTTCCCTTTCAAAAAGATAGGGGACAGCGTCTAATCTAAACCCGTCGACTCCCATTTTGCACCAGTAATCCATAACTTTTAAAACTTCGTCCTGAACTTCAGGATTATCGAAGTTTAAATCTGGCTGGTGAGAAAAGAACCTGTGCCAGAAATAAGATTTTGCCACGGGATCCCAGGTCCAGTTAGAAGGTTCGGTATCAGTAAAAATTATACGGGCATCTTTATATTTATTTGGATCATCACTCCACACGTAGTAATCCCGGTATTTTGATCCTTCAGGAGCTTTTCTAGCCCTTTGGAACCACGGGTGTTGATCTGAAGTGTGGTTAATTACAAGTTCGGTTATGATCTTAAGTCCACGTTTATGTGCCTCCTTAATAAGCTTTTTAAAGACTTTTACATCTCCAAAAGAAGGGTTAATATTATAATAATCTGCAATATCGTAGCCATCATCTTTTAATGGGGAAGGGTAAAACGGTAACAGCCAAATTGCCGTTACACCAAGGTCTTCCAGGTAATCGAGTTTCTTTAGGAGACCTTCAAAATCACCAATTCCGTCACCATTGCTGTCAAAAAAGGCTTTAATATGTAATTCATAAATCACGGCATCTTTGTACCAATGCACGTTGTCGTCTATATTTGTTGGGTTGATCATAAATCTTTAAGTTTTTATCTTTCTGTTACAGCTTCTACACGTAAAATATGTGCAGGCAATGCCTGAGGATGAAGTTCTACATAATTCCATTCATTTTGCCAGATATACCTCGAGCCGGTAAGTAAATCATTTACGGCAAAAGGTTCATGCCCCTTGATTTCCAGTTCGTTTAGTGGCACTTTTACCCAGCCAGATTGGGTATGATCCGGGTTAAGATTAACCACAATTATCAACTTATTTCCGGTTTGTTTGTCAATCTTGGTATAGCAGATGATCTGGTCATTATCAGTTTCTGCAAACGCTATGTTGTAGGTGGTTTGCAGTGCCGAATTTTCATTTCTGATACTGTTTAACTGGCTTATTACTTCTTTAATTCTTGTAGGGCGGTACCAGTCCCAATTTTTAACCTCATATTTTTCTGAACGCGTATATTCCTCTTTTCCGGGATAGGCTTCATTTTCTCCAAACTCGAATAACGGACCATAAATTCCGTAATTTGAAGACAATGTTGAAGCGAGAATTATCCTAATCAGGAAAGAAGCTTCGTTCTTATCCTCAAGCGATTCTGGTAATATATCGGGCGTATTAGGCCAGAAATTCGGTCTAAAATATTCCCGCAATTCTGTTTTTGTAAGCTCAGTCAGGTATTCTTCAAATTCCTCTTTTGTATTTCTCCAGGTAAAGTAGGTGTAGGATTGGGTGAAACCGACTTTTCCCAGTTCTTCCATTACACGTGGGCGGGTAAATGCTTCTGCAAGAAAGATAATATCTTGGTGTTTTTTATCAATTTCTTTGATTAACCATTCCCAGAAAATAAAAGATTTTGTGTGAGGATTATCTACCCGAAAGATCTTAACTCCCTTATCTATCCAGTATTCTACCACACTTCTTAATTCTTCCCAGAGATTTTCCCAGTCTTCCGTTTCAAAGTTTACAGGTAAAACATCCTGATATTTTTTCGGAGGGTTTTCTGCATATTGTACTGTACCATCTGGTCGCCATTTAAACCATTGTGGATGTTCCTTTACATAAGGATGATCTGGGCTGCACTGGATGGCAAAGTCTATTGCCACTTCAATTCCGTGGCTTTCGGCTTTCTTTACAAATGAAGTAAAATCTTCCAGTGTTCCCAGTTCCGGATGAATGGCTTTATGGCCGCCTTCTTCAGAACCTATAGCCCAGGGCGAACCGGGCTCTCCCGGTTTTGCTTCCGTAGCATTGTTAATTCCTTTTCTATGGCTTTTGCCAATAGGATGGATAGGAGGCAGGTAAATTACATCAAAACCCATGTTTGCAATCTCGGGAAGTATTCTTTCAGAACTTTTAAAAGTACCGTGTTCCCCGTGATTTTCGGCAGTAGATCTTGGAAAGAATTCATACCAGGCACTAAAAAGTGCTCGTTTTCTTTCTACCCGGGCTTTAAGTATTTTGTGGTACTGCGTCGCCCTTTCCCGGTTCCTTGCCTGGTACATCACCTGTTTTACCGAATCTTCAAAAACCTTAGAAATAGCTTCGGCTTCTTTTTCTTCGTCTCTAATAAGTTTTATCCAGTTGCGTAACTGCTTCTTCTGGGCTGCAGGGACGCTCTCTAATGCGTCTTCCATCAATTCAGCACCTATCAGCAGTTCGGTTTTTACATTCTGCTTATCTTCAATTTTCTTCTTTAAGCCATACTTCCAGGTAGAAAAGTGGTCTATCCAACCTTCAATGGTGTATTCGTAAGTTCCTAATTCAGAACCCTCAAAAGCGGCAGACCAATGGTCGTTACCTTCAAAGATCATAGGTAACTCCTCCCATTTTTTATCTTTACCACGACCACTTTTGGCTTTTCGGTAAAGAAGCACGGCATCTACTTTATCATGTCCGTCCCCAAAAATATCAGCTTCAACTTCAATTTTTTCACTAATTATTCTTTTTACAGGATATTTGCCACACTCAATTTGCGGGGATACATTTTGAATACTTACTCTTTTTTGCCCTTCCAATTCCATCAATTTCTATTTTTTTAAAGCTTCATAACGCCTTATGAAGTATGAATTTTTCAATTAAAACTCTTTTAAAGGTAAATAAGCATGTTAAAACGGCTAGTTAAATAATTATTAAACATCAATAATTATAATTTATCATTACTAGCTTTGGTTAGTTTGAAATTATGATTAGACTTAAAAGTTATGCAGAAAAAAGTAGGAGCACAATATGTAAAGGACGATAATTGTCAATTTAGAGTATGGGCGCCTTCTGCCGAAAAAGTTGAAGTGGTTTTAAAAGATAAAAAGGATCCGGTTCAGCTTGAAAGTGAGAAAAAAGGGTATTGGAGTAAGGAAGTAAATGGCGTACCTGCCGGCAGTTATTATAAATTTCGGTTGAATGGTGAAAAAGAACTTCCAGATCCTGCTTCAAAATTTCAGCCGGAAGGAGTTCACAGCTGGTCTCAGGTGATAAATCCGGAAGATTATCAATGGAAAGACGGGGAATGGAAAGGTTTGCCAATGTCGAAGATGATTATCTACGAACTTCATGTTGGTACTTTTACAAAAGAAGGGACTTTTGCTGCGATTGAAGAAAAATTGGATTATTTACTGGAGCTGGGGATCACGGCTATAGAAATCATGCCAATTTCCGCATTTCCGGGAAACCGTAACTGGGGGTATGACGGCGTTTATCCTTATGCAACGCAGGAAAGCTATGGAAAAGTAAATGCACTCAAAAAACTTATAGATTCCTGTCATCAAAAAGGAATTGCAGTAATCTTGGATGCTGTTTATAATCATATGGGTCCGGAAGGAAATTATTTAGCCGAATTTGGTCCTTACTTTACAGATAAATATACAACGCCTTGGGGCAAGGCCATTAATTTTGATGACCGGCATTCCGATAACGTACGTAATTTATTTTTGCAGAGTGCTTTAATGTGGTTAAAAGAATTTAATTTTGATGGTTTACGTCTGGACGCCATTCACGAAATTATAGATCGTGGTGCAAAGCATCTTCTCAAGGAATTAAGCGAAGAGGTAGATGTACTTGAAGAAGAAACCGGACGTAAATATGTCTTGATCGCCGAAAGTGATCTCAACGATACGAAGATAATTAACGATTATAAAAAAGGTGGATTCGGCCTGGAAGCACAATGGGTGGATGATTTTCACCATTCTTTGCACACATTAATTACCGGTGAGAATGAAGGCTACTATAAAGACTACGGAAAAATGGTAAATCTTGGCAAATCCCTGGAACAGGCATTTGTATATGATGGTATTTATTCCAATTTTAGAAAAAGAACTATAGGAAACAGCCCGAAAGGGCTTCCTTCTTCAAAATTTGTGGTTTGTATTCAAAATCACGACCAGGTTGGGAACAGAATGCTTGGGGATCGCCTGTCGCAATTGGTTTCTTTTGAAAAACTGAAGCTTGCAGCAGGGGTAATGCTCACTTCTTCTTTTGTCCCCATGCTTTTTATGGGAGAAGAGTTTGCTGAAGATCAGGTTTTCCAATATTTCGTGAGTCATGGAGATCCGGAGCTGGTAAAAGCAGTTCAGCAAGGAAGAAAAAGGGAATTTGAATACTTTAACCAGCATGGCGGTGAGTTTCCCGATCCACAATCTGAAGAAACTTTTAACAATTCCAAGCTTAATTGGGACTTTAAGAAAGAGGCCTCTAAAATGGCAATTTTCGACTATTATAAAGAACTGATAAGGCTGCGGAAAGAAGGCGCCTTTCAAGCGTTTTATAATGAGGAAAAGAGTAGCGAAGCAGATGAAGAAAACATGACTTTAAGACTCTCTGCCGGCGAGCTTACCGCATTATACAACTTTAGTGAAAACAAACAAAAATTTACTCTTCCGGCAGGTGACCATAAAGTGATTTTTGCTTCCGCAAATAAGAAGTGGAGGGGACCGGAATATACGCCAGATACTGTTTCTGGTGCTGTTAATCTTCCTCCGGAATCATTAATTATTTGCAAAAGTTAGCAAAGCAGGCTCCACATAAATAAATTATAATTATCTTCTTGAACTTCTCTGAAGCAAAATTTTCAATGTCTGAAAATTAGTTGATGTAGAATTTACACAATAATTTAAAAAAAATATGAACGAAAAATATATTTGTATCCACGGACATTTTTACCAACCGCCACGGGAAAATCCATGGCTGAACAAAGTAGAAATTCAGGATTCCGCCTATCCTTACCACGACTGGAACCACAGGATTAATGCCGAATGTTATATACGAAATGCCTCTTCGAGAATTCTTGATTCCGAAGGAAAAATCGTGGACATAATGAATAATTATGCCTGGATGAGTTTTAATATCGGGCCTACCTTACTGGCCTGGATGGAACATGAAGCTCCAGAAACTTACGAAGGTATTTTACAGGCAGACAAGGAAAGCCAGGAGCGTTTTTCTGGTCATGGTGCAGCATTGGCTCAGGCTTATAATCATCTTATTATGCCTCTGGCCAACCAAAAAGATAAAGAGACTCAGGTAATCTGGGGAATAGAGGATTTTAAATCCAGGTTCGGCAGGCATCCCGAGGGGATGTGGCTTGGAGAAACTGCTGCAAATACAGAAACGCTGGAAGTCCTGGCAGAGCATGATATTAAATTCACCATTCTTTCTCCTTACCAGGCTAAAAGGATGAGAAAGATTGGTGATAAAGAATGGGAGGATGCCACAGATGCAAAAGTAGATCCCCGCAGAGCCTATGTATGCAACTTACCTTCCGGAAAAACAATCAACCTATTCTTTTACGATGGGCCGGCTTCTCAAGGTGTTGCTTTTGAAGGCCTCCTGGATGACGGTGAACGCTTTGCAAACAGGCTGAAAGGACAATTTTCAGAAACAGAAAATGTACAGCTGGTAAATATTGCTACAGATGGCGAAAGTTATGGACACCACCACAAACTTGGCGAAATGGCGCTGTCTTACTGCCTGGAACATATAGAAGAAAATGAGGATGCGAAGCTTACCATTTATGGTGAATTCCTTGAGAAATTTCCTCCTCAACACGAAGTGGAAATCATAGAAGATACTTCCTGGAGCTGTTATCACGGTGTGGAAAGGTGGCGAAGTGACTGCGGTTGTAATACCGGTGGCAATGGAGACTGGAACCAGAAATGGCGTGGTCCTTTGCGTGACAGTTTCGACTGGGTTAGAGAAGAGCTTATTACCCTCTATGAAAAGGAGATGAAAAATTATACTGAAGAACCATGGAATGTAAGAAACCGTTACGTACAGGTTGTTCTGGATAGGAGCAAAAAAAATGTGGAAGCATTTTTAGAAGAACAATTTGGAGCAGAGTTAAAAGAGGAAGAAAAAATAAAGCTGCTTAAGCTCCTCGAAATGCAATATCATACGATGTTGATGTACACCAGTTGCGGATGGTTTTTTGATGAAGTAACGGGTATAGAATCTATGCAGGATATTTTCTATGCCACCCGCGCAATACAACTTGCAGAAGAAATAAGCGGCAGGAACTATGAAGCAACTTTCGAGAAGTACCTGGATAAAATCCCGAGTAACATGCCGGAATTTGATTCAGCGCTTGGAGCTTACAACAAGTATGTGAAACCGATGGCTCTGGATATGATTCGTATTGGGGCGCATTACGCGGTATCTTCTCTGTTCGAAGAATTTCCTGAAGAAGTTAGCCTCTATAACTTTAGCGCTACCACAAAAGCTAATTATTTTTATGAAGCCGGTAAACAGAAGTTGGTTATAGGTCGTACCGAATTTCGATCAGATATTACCTGGGAAAAAGTAGATATTTCTTACGCAGTACTGCACATGGGAGATCATCATTTGTTTGGTGGTGTTCGTGAGTATATAGGCACAGAGGCCCTAGAAGATCTTCATAAAAATGTTGCTGAATTCTTTAAAAAAGGGAATGTTTATGAAATTTTCAATATGATGGATACCTACTTCGGAAATCATAATTACTCTTTCTGGCACCTCTTTAGGGATGAGCAGCAGAGTATAATGGAGTTGGTAATGGAAAATACGTTAAAGAGTGCAGAGGGTGCGATGCAACAGGTTTATGATAACAGTTATCCGTTGCTGCAAACCTTTAAAGAAATCCATATGAAGGTGCCAAACAGGCTTAAACTTCCGGCAGAACTCGCAGTAAATACAAAGCTGGTAAACGAATTGAAAAATGATAATTTCAACCTAAAGAATTTTAAAAGCCTTCTCAATTCGGCTAAATCAATTGGTGTGAACCTGGACGTAGTAACGTTGAGTTTCCTCGGTGATATTCAACTTAATTCTTTAATGAGAAAATTAAAGAAAAATCCAGATGATATTCAATTGCTCAACTGTATAAATGAATTTGTAGAAACCCTGGATGAGAGTACGTTAGAACCTGAAAAATGGGAAGCACAGAATGTTATTTTTGCAATGCGTGAGGAAGAAATTGAACGTATAGAAAAGAATGCTGAAAAATCTCACGATGGAAACGGCGATAAATGGATGGAATCCCTTAACAGGCTCACAGAAAATCTGAACCTTGTAAACAAATGAGAGTACCGGCATCTACATACAGACTTCAAATGTCTCCGGATTTCACGTTTGACGATCTCGAGAAAATAACAGATTATCTTGAAAACCTGGGAGTTTCTACTATTTATTCCGCACCCTTTTTCAAGGCAAGGACCGGCAGTACCCATGGATACGATGTGACCGATCCTTTGACGCTTAACCCCGCTATTGGTAACTTAAAGCAGTTTAAGAGGTTAAGTGAAGATCTAAAGCAACGAAAAATGGATTGGCTTCAGGATATTGTTCCAAACCACATGGCTTACGATAGTAGTAATCCCTGGTTGCGCGATATTACTGAACATGGTACGGACTCAAGATTTTACAATTTTTTTGATATCAACTGGGACTACAAAGGATGGGGTAAGGTAATGACGCCATTTTTGGGTGATTTCTTTAATGAGGTAATCAAGAATAAGGAATTGAAGCTGAAATATGATGAATCTGGTTTTTCAGTAAATTATTATGAGCATGGTTATCCTGCTTCAGTTAGATCTTACAAGTATGTTTTAGCTGAAATAAATTCTGAAAAAGCAGATAATTTGAAAAATTTCTCCGGAAATGCAGAAGAATGGGAAGATACTAAAATTTCGTTTTTCAGGGAAGTAAAAGAAGATGCCGATCTAAAGAAAAAGATTGCTGAAGCTGTTGAAAACATCAACAATTCTGAAGAGAAAATGCAACAGGTGATGGAGTTGCAATACTTTAAGCCAGTGCACTGGAAAACCACTGAGAATGAGATAAATTACCGTCGTTTTTTTACAATTAACGATCTTATTTGTTTGAGCATGGAAGATGCTGAGGTTTTTAAAACCTACCATCATTTTATCAAAGAACTTTGCGAAGCCGGAATGATCAATGGTTTAAGAATAGACCACATCGACGGTCTTTTTGATCCTGAAGGTTACACTAAAAAGCTTCGGAAACTTGTAGGAGAAGACTTCTATATAGTAGTTGAAAAAATTCTTGAAGCTCATGAAGAACTTCCGACTCATTGGCCGGTGCAGGGAACAAGCGGATATGAATTCTTGGCGCAAATCAATCACCTGTTCACAAATCCTGAGAGTAAATCTGTTTTTACTGAAAAATATAAAAAGTTGGTATCTGATCTTCCGGAATATGAAGAACTGGTCTACCAGAAAAAGCTTTTTATCCTTAAAGAAAGAATGGGAGGAGAGCTTCATAATTTACTGGAGTATCTCAGGACTAAAAATCTTTTGCCGGAAGGAAAACAGCAGGACGATAATTGGCAAAAATCGCTATGCGCTTTGCTGGCCGCTTTCCCTGTTTACAGAATTTATCCCGAAGGTTTTCCGCTGAAAGATTCTGAGGTAGAAACGTTAAAAATAGCCTACAATTGGGCGCTGGAGCACGCAAAAGAGGCTAAGAATGAGCTGGATTACTTAAAATCACTTTTTTTAGGCGAAATTGAAGATAAAAAAGAGGAATCTTTCTATTTTCTTCAGCGGTGCCAGCAATTTAGTGGTCCGCTGGCTGCAAAAGGAGTAGAAGATACCAGTTTTTACATCTATAACAGGCTTATTTTGCACAATGAGGTAGGGGATTCTCCTGAAAACTTCGGAATTTCAACAGAGGATTTTCATAATAAAATGTTTCAGAAGCAAAAGACTTTTCCTCATACTTTAAATGCAACGGCTACCCACGACACCAAAAGGGGAGAAGATGCGAGAATGCGACTGAGTGTTCTAAGTGAATTTCCGCAGGAATGGTTTCAGAAAGTGCAGGATTGGAGCGGCATAAATGACAAAATCAGAAAAAACGACAAGGCTCCAGATAAAAACGAAGAATATTTTATCTATCAGGCTATAATCGGGGCTTTACCATTCAAAGATTTTGATGAAGAGGAATTTTTGCAGCGCACTAAGGATTATTTGCAAAAAGTAATGCGCGAGGCAAAAGTAAATTCAAACTGGTCACAGCCGGATGAGCAACATGAAAATGCAGTCTTTAAATTTATTGAAGATATTTTCAATAATGAAGAATTCCGGAATTCTTTTGATCCTTTTTGGGAAAAAATTGCACTGCTGGGTGCAGTAAAATCTTATTCACAGGTCCTTATTAAAAATACAGTTCCCGGCGTTCCAGATACTTACCAGGGAACCGAACTTTGGGATTTGAGCTATGTAGATCCCGATAACAGAAGACCCGTAGATTATGAAATGCGAAAAGAAATTCTTTCGGAATTTACTTCTCTTAAAGAAGAAAACCTGAAAGATTACTTGCAAAACCTGAAAAAAGAATTCAGTAGTGGAAAATTGAAATTTTATTGTCTGCACAAAGTGCTGTTGGCAAGAAAGGAATATAAAGAAGTCTTTGAAAAGGGAGAATATCAGCCTCTTTTAATTTCAGGTGCTTTAGAAGGTAAGATAATCGCCTTTGCCCGTAGTTATAACGATACTACAATTATTACCATTGCCCCTGTTCAGGTGAAAGATCTTTTAAAGGAGAAGCAAATTAACTTTGATGAGTCTATGCTTCAGGATTCTTTTCTCAAACTTCCGAAAGATGGAAACTGGAAGAATGTATTCTCTGGAAAAGTACTGGAAAACCGGGAGAAGATTGAGCTAAAGGAAATTTTTCGGAACCTTCCGGTGGCACTTTTAATCAATAAAAAGTAACTATGGAATTAACCAGAAGTAGCGGAATTCTGCTACATATAACTTCTTTACCTTCTAAATACGGTATTGGGGATTTAGGAACTTCTGCTTATAAATTTGTCGATTTTCTTAAAGCCTCGGGACATAAATACTGGCAATTATTGCCACTTAATCCTACCCCTGCCACGTTCCATCATTCCCCTTACAGCAGTTATTCGGCTTTTGCGGGCAATCCGTTGTTGGTTAGTCCGGAGTTACTGGAGAAAAAAAACCTGGTTGATTTAAAGAAGTTTTCGCTTCCGAAAAAAATTTCTGAAGAGAAAGTAAATTTTGAACCTGTAGAAGCGTACAAGAACGATTTGCTTAATTCTGCATATTTGAACTTTACAAAGCGGAAATCAGATTTTCCAGATTTTAAAAACTTCTGTAAAAATCATTCTGCGTGGCTGAATGATTTTGCACTTTATAAGTCACTGTCCAATAAATATGAAACAGACTGGCTGGAATGGCCGGAGGAATTACGAGACAGAAAACCTGCAGCATTAAAAAAGGCAGAAAAAGAGCTTTCAGAAGAACTTGAAAAAGAAAAATTCATCCAGTTTCTATTCTTTAAGCAATGGGAGGATCTCACCAATTATGCACATAAAAATGATGTGCAGTTTATTGGAGATATTCCGTTTTATGTGAATCATGAAAGTGCAGATTGCTGGGCCAATACTGATTATTTTAAACTGGATGAGGACAAAAAGCCAACGCACGTTTCTGGAGTGCCGCCAGATTATTTTAGTGAAACAGGACAGCTGTGGGGAACCCCCGTTTTTGAATGGAAAACGCTTAAAAAAAACAAATATGATTGGTGGGTTAACCGGATAAAGCAAAATCTTTTGTTATTTGACCTGGTAAGAATAGATCATTTTCGGGCTTTTGCGGCTTACTGGCAGGTGCCTGCAGGAGAAGAAACCGCAATAAACGGAAAGTGGGTAAAATCCCCCGGTATTGAATTCTTTAAAATTATTCAGAAGGAAATTCCGGAAATGCCATTTATTGCTGAAGATCTCGGCCTGCTGGATGAACCGGTTTATGACTTACTGGAAAAATTTAATTTCCCCGGAATGAACGTGCTACAGTTTGCCTTTGGCGAAGAAAAAGCAGAAAATCCCTATTTACCTTTTAACCATAAATCCCACAGCATTGCCTATACAGGAACTCATGACAATAATACCACCAGAGGCTGGTTTAAAGCTGCAGACAAGGTTACCAGGCGACATTTACAAAAATATGCAGATAAGCGGGTGACTGAGAGAAATGTTCATGAAATCTTGCACAGGATTGTGCTGAGATCTGTAGCGAAAATTGCCATTTTTCCGCTTCAGGATATAATCGGGCTGGGAGAAGAAGCTATAATGAATACCCCCGGGAGCATTGAGGGAAATTGGACCTGGCGTGTCAAAGAAGATGAAATTCCGGTAGAAGCAGCAAAAGATTTGCGGGAGCAAAATGTTATCTTCGGAAGGTTTAAAGAACCAAAGCCTGTAAAGAAATCGGTGGATAATAAGAAAAAATAAAAGCAGCAGGAACTATAAGTTTGCAACGGTGAAGTACGGTCAGGAAATGAGATTGACTATAAAGTTCACCAGATGTTGACTGACTGGT
>NZ_JAVRHP010000068.1:0-17203 GCF_031846505.1 Autumnicola edwardsiae | reverse complement strand
ACGAACCTTGAAAGCGGTAAAAAAGTAGCCCGCCTTTCACTCGCCACGAATGAGTATTACAAAGATGCCAAGGGCGAAAAAGTCCAAAATACCGAATGGCATACGATTGTAGCCTGGGGCAAAACTGCCGAAATCATCGAGAAATATGCCGGAAAGGGCAAAGAAATCGGTGTAACGGGAAAACTGAAATCCCGAAGCTACGAGGATAAGGACGGTATCAAAAGATATGTTACCGAAGTGGAAGCCAACGAAATCCTTTTACTTGGAAGTAAAGACAAGTAGAATTTAAAATTAAAGAGGGCGTAACAGTCTAAAGATGCGCCCTCTTTTTCATTATCCATTAATTAAAATTAGATAACAATGAAAGCACAAGTTAGCGAAATTCAAGAGGGATTGCAACATTTTCACGGTTCGGAAACCATATTTCAAATCCCATTATTAAGAACCCGATACACCAACGGACTGAAATATTTGGCGGAAGCTGCCGAATGTTTTTGGCTCATTACGGACACTTCCGTAATTGCAAAGAGCCTGATGAACCGAAGCGAATTTATTACTATCGACTTCAAGAGATTGCCCGAGGACAAACAGGATTTTACGGGCTACGAAGCTGAGATAATCTACACGGATGGAAATGATAATATTTTGGAAAAACACGGGTATCGGGCGACTGATTTTCCGCTCGATGAACTACGGTTGTTTTTTGTAAATAATACGCTGATGTTACCGAGCGAATATTAACCCATTCAAAAACTTAAAAATTATGATCTATCTAAATTTTTCAGACCTGAACGGGGAAGCGCAAGAACGTCTTTTGGAAAGTTCCAAAAAGGACGTTGAGCAAAAATTTGGCGATGATATTCGGAAGTATTCAAAAAAGCATTGCACCAATTTTGATGTGATGATCGAAGAGGAAGCACTACGGAATTTATACAGTTATACCTATGTGTTTAATATTTGAGATGCGCCAAATAGGAACGGAAAGACCTTTGAATTTTCAGAGGGTGCATATAATTAATAAAAAGGGGAAATTCGCTGTTACCTGAATTTTCCCTTTGTTATTTAAACCTTGAAAGGTCTATTGTTTAAATTTAATACTTTTTTTAAAACCAGAAGCTATTTTTTAAGAAAATTAAATCCTATAAGTTGAAAAACACCTATCTTTATTTCGCTGAAATTCAGCATTCAATTTTACGCAGGGGTATCCATTTTTTGACTTTCGCCGATAACCCTGCCCATCGAAAAATCACATAACGGGAAATCTTTTCCCTGAAATTGGCAATTGGCTTTTTAGCCAAATTGTACGAAATTTTTGTCCCGCTGGGCGGGACGAAAAGGAGTAGCAAGAGGGTAACACGCGATGCGATGTTAAGGACTCCTATTCCTTGTTAATCATCTGATTTTTAAACACTTAAAAATAAATCGATTATTTGGATTTCTACAATTTGCGACAAATGCCCTGTAAGCGCCCATTTTTAGGGAAGGATTTGCGACAAATCGGCGAATTATGGACTCATTTATCGGCATCAGATTCAAAAAGGAAACCGCCAAGCGTTTCCAGCAATTTTCAAGAGCACACTTCAAATCACACACCGAGGCAATGGCCACGATGCTCGATTTTTTCTTCTACAACGAAATCTCGCCACGGGAAAAACTGGGCCCGACCGGAAGGACGATCGAGGCCAATTTAAAGAAACGGATCAATGCGGTAATCGCCATAATGAGGGATATGGAAAAGACCCAGACCAAACCCACCGTGGCAATGATTGAATCCCTTTTTCAGACAGAAGCACCGACAAAGAAACCTTTGATTTTAGAAAAGAAATATGCAGAGGAAAAGGCGAAAGTAAGATTTCAGGAAAAGCAAAATCACAACAACGAACTCTAAATTTTTGAGCTATGTATATAACAATCACACCTCAAAAACTGGGAGGAAATTATTCTCAAAGTTCAGGCGATTTTGTCGGCTATTTGGAAAAGGAAAATCAGGGCTTGGAACAGGAAGAAATGGAACACTTTTTCAATCAGTATGGCGATGAATTTTCAGCGGAAGAAGTGGTAAAAGATATTGATGGAAACGGTGCAAAATTAAAAAAGAAAGAACCTAAATTTTATTCAATTACGGTCAGTCCGTCGAAGTATGAATTAAACAGATTGCAGAACAGCAGCGAAGATTTAAAAAAGTACACCCGTGAGCTGATGAAAGATTATGTAGCATCATTCAACCGGGAAATCAATGGGCGGCCGGTCAATATCGATGATATAAAATATTATGCAAAAATTGAACACCAACGAACCTTTAAGGGAACCGACAAACAGATCAAGGAAAACCAACCCTTTGCCACCAAAATACTTCAGCTGAAAAACGAGATCCGAAGTATTGAAAGCGGCTCGATGGAAGGAAGTGTTAGGAAACGAGAAAAAGAAATCGCAAAACTGGAACGTCAAGCGCCACACCAACAGGATGGCAAACGGATCGTCCAGGGAATGCCCAAGGCCGGAAACCAAAGTCATATCCACATCGTCGTGAGCCGGAAAGACGCTTCCAATTCGTTCAGTCTTTCGCCCGGGAGCAAATACAAGGCTTCCGATGTCGAGATGAATGGCAAGAATGTCAAACGGGGTTTTGACCGGGATCGATTTTTTGAAAATGCAGAAAAGACCTTTGACAGGACGTTTGGCTATCAAAGAAACTTTGCGGAAACCTACAAGGCGCGGAAGGATTTTATTAAAAACCCAAAAATCTATTTTGCTTCCCTGATGAAATTGCCGACCAATGAAAAGGCGATAGCCTTCAAGTTGATGAGGGAAACGGGCATCCCGATAATGCCAAGCATCCCGACCAATCAGGCACAGCTTGCCCTAAAAGTTTTTAACAAGCTGCGCAAAGGTTTGGACGTGGCCATCAAATCAAGTTCAATCGGTATTTAATTCAAGACGATGGAAATAGAAAGTCTTTTTACGGTACTCTCGGTTATTAGCTTGACCAGTTTATTATTTTATTCGTTTTTCAAGATCAGTCGGTATGCGTTCGCGCTGAATATGCTGCTAATCGCAGCTATCATTTATTATATTTCCGAAGAGAATCGGTGGATATTGACCCTACTTTATTTAGGTTGTCCGTTGATGCTAATTAATACAGGACTGTACGTTTTTTTGCATAAAACGGACGAGCCAAAAAGTGCCGAAAGTAAGTATCGTGTAAGCTTTGCAACGAGCAAGGGAAACTTCAAACTCGAAAACGTAAAAAGAGGGGCATCCATCATAGGATCTGCCGGAAGTGGCAAGACCGAAAGCGTGGTGTTTGGATTTCTAAGACATTTCCAAAAAGAGGGCTTTTGTGGGATCATTCACGACTACAAAGATTTTGAACTGACGGAAATGGCGTATCCACTCTTTAAGGATGGCGCAATCCCTTTTAAGGTCATTTCTTTTGATAAAATTATCCATAGGGTCAATCCCATTGCCCCACGTTATTTAGAGAACGAGGAAAGCGTAAACGAGGTGTCGCGGGTGTTGATCGAAAATCTATTGGAGCAACGGGAATCCGGCACGAGTGGCACTACTAAATTTTTCAACGATGCTGCGGAGGGATTGATCGGCGGGTTGATCTGGAAGCTAAAAACATCGTATCCCGAATACTGTACCCTGCCCCATTTGATTGCCATTTATCAGTATCTGGACACGGACAGCTTAATCCAGTTTTTGGAAACCAATACGACATCACGGGCTATGGCAGATGCTTTCATTAGCGGTAAGGATTCCGAACGACAAACTGCCGGTGTAAAAAGTACCTTGGCCAATGCGCTCAAAAGGATAAGTACCCAACGTATCTTTATGGCATTGTCCGCAGATGAAGTTCCGCTGAACATTAATAACCCTGAGAATCCTGCGGTAATTTCGATAGTGAATAACCCTAAGTTTGAGACTTCTTATTCGCCAGTTATTGCCACAATCATTCACACGATTACCAAGCAAATGAGCGTTCGAAATTCTAAACCGTCTTTCTTACTAATGGAAGAAGCACCTACGATTCGCTTGTTGAATATGCACCGCATTCCAGCAACGCTGCGGAGTTATAACATCGCAACCATATATGTGATGCAGGATAAGATACAGAACGATATGATGTATGGCGATAAAGCGAGCAAAGCCATTTTAAGCAATCTGTCCTACCAATTTTTCGGAAAAGTAAATGACCCCGACACCGCAAAATATTACGAACGCTTTTTTGAAATTATCAAAGACCCTACTAAAAGTATAAGCCGTGGACATAACCTTGATTTCGATACTCGCATTACTACGGGCGAAAAGGAAATCCCAAAGATTCGGGCGGGCGTATTTTTCAGGTTGAAGCAGGGCGAGTTTATCACGTATGCAGATGGGAAGGATAAAAAGGTGCAGTTTAAATTGCAGAATATTCAAAGAGAGCTGCCGGAAGAAACCAACCAGTTTTCTCAGGTGGATTTAGAGGCTAATTTTGAACGGGTTTATGAGGAGGCGAGGTCGATATTTGACAAATAGGTGTAATCAAAAAAAGGTTACTGTCTTTAATATATGGATAGAAAGTATGTGGAAATTGTCAAGACTTTTAAATTTTGTGTAAATTGTACCACTCATTTAAAACTTCAACATTTATAATGCGAATAGATATTGCAGGTAAAGTTCGTGAAAAAAAATTAGCCAGTAATAAGGCTTTATTGCCATTATTCGAAGCTCTTGTAAATTCTATACACGCTATTGAAGAACTTAAATTCGATAATCCAGGTCTTATTAAAATAGAAGCTGAAAGGTTGCCTCAAGAGAACCTGGGCAGCGATATAAGTGATTCTGATTTTGAAAAGAAAAAACCAATTATCGCATTCAAAATAACGGATAATGGTATCGGTTTTAATCCTGACAATTGGGATTCTTTCAATTTAGCTCATTCTAGTTATAAATATAATAAAGGCGGAAAAGGTATTGGTAGAATAACTTGGCTACGAGCTTTCAGTAGTGTCGAAATTGACAGTATTTATCCTCAAAATGGCCATTATAACCGTCGTCAATTTGAATTCAAAATTAGTAAGGATGGTGTGGAAAATCCACAAGATTTTAAAGTCGAAGAACCTAATCCTCAAAGACGAACCTGTGTATATCTTAAAAATTTGAATGAGCGTTTTCAACAATGGACAAATAGTGACTTGGAAGATATTGCCATTAAGATTATCGAGCATTGCTTTAGTTTTTTTAGGGAGCAAGATTGCCCAAGAATAATCTTGAAGGATAATTATGATGAAATAGTGGTAAATGATTATTTCAAAAACTACACGCGTAATTCTCTTGATAAAAGGAGTGCCAAAATAAAAGGTCAAAAGTTCGACTTTGAAGTGGTCAAAATGTACACCTCTAAGCCCGATAATAAAATTCATTACAGAGCTCATCGCAGGGAAGTAATGAGTGATAAGTTAACTGATTTCATACCTGAATTGAAGCAACCATTGATCGATGATGAAGGCGATAAATTTTCTTTAGCCGTTTACGTTTCAAGTGATTATCTTGATGATAAAGTTAATGAAGAGCGAACTGAGATATCATTCTCAAAAGCAGACGAATTCTTTCCAGATGAAATAGAGAAAACAGAGGTTAGTGAAAAAGCTGTAGCAATTGTTCGAGAAATTTATCAAGAATATATTGAAGCTATAGAACAAGACCGGCTTGAAAATATTAGAAAATTTGTAAGTAGACATCCACGGTATAGGTATTTGGAGAAGTATAAACTGAACCAGTTGAAAAAGATTTCCTCAAATCTTAGCGGTAAAAAATTAGAAATTGAACTATTTAAACTTCAAAATGAACTCGAAAGAGAAGTAAAAAAGGAAGCTAATAAAATGCTAAAATCTATAAAAGAAATAGACCATAAAGCAGCCTTTGATAAAACTCATACAGATCTCTATAATAAAATTATTGAAGTTGGCAATTCAAAACTTGCCGAATATGTAGTTCATCGCTCTTATATTCTTGAACACTTGAATAAGCATTTAAAAAAATCAAAGAACGATAAATATTCGAAGGAAGAAATTATTCACAACCTTATTTTCCCTGTGAAGAAAACATCTGACGAAATCCAATTAGAGGAACACAACTTATGGGTTATAGATGAAAGATTAGCTTTTCACGATTATTTGGCATCCGATATTCCATTTACGAGTATTGAACGGACAGAATCTACATCTTTAAAAAGACCTGATTTGGTTGTATTCAACAAAGCTCATTTACTTAATGAGAGTGATAACTATTCTTCCATCGTGATTGTGGAATTCAAAAAACCGATGAGGAACGATTATAACGAATCTGATAATCCTATTACCCAAGTTCTTAATTATGTTATCGAAATACAAGAAAACAATGCTTTAGATGCTAATGGGCGCCCAATAAGTGTCCAAAAAGGTACACCTTATTATGCGTATATAATTTCGGATCTTACACCGAAATTGAGAACTTTAGCTAAAAAAGCTGGTTTTACTGCCCATCCAGATAATCAAGGGTTTTTCTCTTATAACAATAATTTTGAGCTTTATACTGAAATCATAAGTTTTGACAAAATGGTTAAGGATTCAAAAAAGAGAAATCAAATTTTATTTGATAAGCTTAATCTACCTACCCATTGATCTTGAGTAGTCGTCAGTTCATATCATTCAATAACCCATTTTGAACTAAATAGCATTAATTCCCAAAACTATTCTTTGTTTTTGTCTTCGGAAGACGAGTGTCTTCGGTTTTTGTGATATGCAACTAAATTAACCTTTTCCCAATTCGGGACTCACTGCGTCCCGAATTCAAACTATACCAAAAATAAACATTGTGCCCGCACTCTAATAAGACAGGTGGTGCAATAGGTGGTGTAAATGGTGGTGCAATCATCAGTCAATCAACACTAATAAACCAAAAGACATTTTTACACTTGTTAATAACTCCTTAACATCAACCTAAGCTCCTTCTTGGAATTTTCGTTATAATTGACAAATATTGTCAAATCAAATCCATCAACTCATAGTTGTCAAATGAAAAATAATAATTCAGTTGGAGAAATACTGAGGAAGCATCGAGAAGAGAAAGGTTTATTGCTTAGGCAAGTAGCTGCTCTTTTGGATATCGATACGGCTATCCTTAGTAAAATTGAGCGTGGGGAACGTAAAGCAAAGAAGGAACAGATTGTTCAATTGGCAAAAATTCTCGACTTAAATCAGGAAAATCTAATCGTTCAATACTTGAGTGAAAAGATACTCTCTGAAATTCAAGATGAAGTATTAGGAGAAAAAGCTCTGAAAGTAGCTGAGCAGAAAATTAAATATAACAACACTA
Source organism: Autumnicola edwardsiae (assembly GCF_031846505.1). NCBI lineage: Bacteria > Pseudomonadati > Bacteroidota > Flavobacteriia > Flavobacteriales > Flavobacteriaceae > Autumnicola > Autumnicola edwardsiae. Next base: position 9,859 of record NZ_JAVRHP010000068.1, on the reverse strand, counting down.
AGAACAAGGAAGTTTAATGGGAATCAAGTTAGAAGAATTAGCATACCAACAAACAGCCATTAAATCGGTAGTTGATGTTTTTGATTGCACGGTCAAAAACACCTTTGACAATTCCAGTAATGAGGGCATTCGGTCCAATGAAATTTCACTTTCAGCGGAAGAAATACAAGAGAATATGAAATTGGTCATTCAGGAAAATGGGATTAACGAAGAAACCGCCAAACTTACGCCCGAACGTGAATTGACCATCGAAATGGAAACCGGGACTGGAAAAACTTTGGTGTATCTAAAAACCATTTATGAGCTTTATAAACAGTACGGTTTTACCAAGTTTATCATCCTAGTCCCTTCCGTAGCGATCCGTCAAGGAGTACTTAATACCTTGGAGACTTTTGATGCGCAATTGGAAGAAATTTATGGGTTTACGCCTAAAGCTTTTGAATATGATAGCAAGCGATTGAGCAAGGTGACCAATTTTATTGAGGAACAATATCCTCAAATAATGATTATGACGTTAGCTTCCTTTAATTCAGAGGATAAGATATTGAACCAAGCCCAGCGTGAAGATTTGTTTGCTAATATCCCTTTTATTGAGGCCATTGGACGCACAAATCCTTTTATTATTATGGATGAGCCGCAGGAAGGGATGGACACTCCCAATTCCATCAAGCAGATTAAAAAGCTCAATCCACTTTTTAAATTAAGATATTCTGCCACTCATAAGGTTTCTAAAAACAAACTGTATCGATTAACTCCTTATGATAGTTACAAAGATGGATTGGTCAAAAAAATAGAGGTGCTTACCGTTACCGAAAAAAATGATGAAGCCACCCTAAAGCTTGAATTTTCCGATGTTCAAAACAAGAACGGAAATATAAAAGTAAAAATAAAAGCTTGGCACCAGATGGCCAGCGGAAAAATTCAGTTCAAGAATACAGCTTGGTTAAAAGATGGCGACAATCTTGGAGTAAAAACGAATAATCCAAGTTACCTAAATTATAAAATAGAACGTGTTCAAAAGAGTCTCCGAACCCAAAAATGGTCAGTAACTTTTTCAAATGGTGTAGAAATCTTAGAAAAACAGGCTTCTGGAAACGTGCAAAGCATTTGGGAACTGCAATTGGAATGGCTTATCATCCGTCATTTTACCAAAAAGCAAAAACTAAGGGAACAAGGAATCAAATGTTTATCGCTGATTTTTATCGATAAGGTGGCCAATTATGTGAGCGATGACCCCATCATCAAAAAAATATTTATAGAAAAATACAAAGCGTTATATCCAGAATTCCACGACAATCAAGTGCCAACAGCCCAGCATATCGAGTTCATTCAGGGTTCGTATTTTGCCAAAACTGGAAAAGGCGAATTTACGGATAGCGAAAACTCAATGCGGAAAAACAGCGATGTATTTGATGCTATCTTGAAAGATAAAGAAGGTTTGCTCAATTATGGTGATAGTGTGGCCAATAAAATCGAGTTTATCTTTTCACATTCCGCTTTGGGGGTAGGCTGGGACAATCCCAATATTTTCAACATTGCTACCTTGAGTAATTCCTATTCAGAAATCAAAAAACGTCAGGAAATCGGTCGGGGTTTACGAATATGTGTTAATGATATGGGAAACCGCGTTTATGACAAACCCGATGTTTCCGATGCTAACCGTATCAATCAGCTTACCGTAATCCCAAATGAAACCTATGAAACTTTTGTAACTCAATATCAGGAGGAAATCAAAGAGGTTTACGGTAGTTCAACTGCTGGAGCAGGAATGACCCATACCCATAAGGGAAAGCCACAAAATGAAGTTCGATTCAAGCGGAATGATAACGAAAATATTAATAAAGCCTTTAAACGGTTCTGGACTGCACTCGCTAAAAAAACCAATTATACCGTGGCCTTTAATGAAGAAGCTCTTATTGAAAGAAGCCAGGAGGCACTTAACCAAATTGATATTGCCGATTATGTGGCGGAAGTAAGCAGCCGCTCCATTAGTTCTATTACGGAAGAAGAATTGAAAGATGAATTTGGTGGGAGTGAAAGCTATAAACTGAAAGCCAGTTATACAGCGCTGGATTTGGTGGAAGAACTCAGTGAAAATACCGGATTGAGTTATACAACTATCTTTGCTATCATTCGGGATATTGACCACGCCCATTTTGCCAAAAATCCGCCACAGTTTATCCACCGTGCTTCGGCACTCATTAAAAATATTGAATTGGAAGAAATGTTGCGTGGTCTTGATTATCAGGTAACCAATGAAACCTTTCCTTTCGATTTTGAAGATTTTGTAAAACAATTGGATGATAAACGCTATACGCTAACCCCAAAACGCGGGGTTTTTGACAAAACCTTGGTGGATAGTGAAGTAGAACATAAGTTTGCTTTGACTGCCGATAATGATGATGAAGTGGTCTGTTTTCTTAAACTGCCTTCTTACTATAAAATCAAAACACCCATTGGAGAATACGAACCTGATTTTGGCATCGTGATGAAACGCAAAAGTTTAAAAGATGGTGCGATAAGTGAATTCTATTTTGTTATTGAAACAAAGGGAACAAACGATATTAACGATAAAAAATCCTTGAAGGAAAGTGAAGTGTATAAAATAAAATGTGCACTCAAACATTTTGAGGCATTAGGTGTGGATGTAAAATACAAAGCCCCGGTTAAAGAATATGACTATTTTAAAAGGGAAGCCCAAAAGGATGTTGAAAAAGCACAAGAAATAAAAGTAAATTAAAATTGATGAAACCCAGTAAATCACATAACGCCCTTCTTCAAGAAATAAGAGGTATTTTAAATCAAGCCCGCCAACAGGCTGCTACGGCAGTTAATTCGGCGATGGTATTTGCTTATTGGGAAATAGGCAAACGTATTGTGGAAGAAGAACAGAACGGTAGCGAAAGAGCAGAATACGGCACTTATTTATTAAAAGAACTTGCAGAAAATTTGAGTAATGATTTTGGTAAAAGCTTCGATGCCCGTGAACTGCGTAGGATTCGGCAGTTTTACCTAAGTTTTCCAATTCGGGACACAGTGTGCCCCGAATTGAGTTGGTCACATTATCGCTTGTTAATACGAATAGAAGATAAAGCCGTAAGGCAATTTTATTTAGAGGAATCGATTAGCCAACATTGGAGTGTCCGAAAGCTGGATCGTAATATCAGTAGTCAGTATTATCAACGCATTTTATCCAGTCAATCCAACAATGAAATTACTTCGGAAAGTAGCGAATTATCTCAATTGGACTTTATTAAAAACCCATACGTGCTCGAATTTCTTGACCTTCCCGCCAATTTAACGCATAAGGAAAAGGATATCGAAAAAGGAATCATTGCCCACCTACAAACTTTTCTATTGGAATTGGGTAAAGGTTTTGCCTTTGTGGCCCAACAAAAGTTAGTGCGTACTGAAACCTCCGATTTCTTTATCGACCTGGTGTTTTACAATTACCATCTCAAATGTTTTGTAGTCATTGATATTAAAAGTGGAAAATTGAGCCATCAGGATATTGGGCAGTTGGATATGTATGTACGGATATTTGATGAACGCGAAAAATCTAAAACCGATAATCCCACGATTGGGATATTGCTATGTGCCGATACCGATAACGTGGTGGCAAAATATTCGGTGCTTAATGATAAGAAAAACCTGTTTGCGTCAAAATACCAAATGTATCTACCAAGCGAGGAAGAACTGCAACAATTTATTGAAAACGACTTTGAATAATAGTTTATGAGCCATACTAAAGAAACCATAGAAAACCCCTTGGAAAAAGTACAGTCACACGACTGGAACAAAGAGCGTTTGCAACAGTTAAAACAACTAATGCCTGATCTTTTTACCAATGAAGGAAAGTTGAACATTAACGAACTCAAAAAAGTGGTTGATCCCAAAAGCGTAAGTGAAACTGAACGCTATGAATTTCGTTGGTTTGGAAAAAGCAAGGCCAAACGGGAAGCTTTTACACCCACTGACGCTACATTGGTTTATGACGAAGAACGAAGCGTAAATCCTGAAAGCAGCGAAAACTTAATAATTGAAGGCGAGAATTTGCAGGTGCTTAAATTGCTGAGCAACAGTTATAGAGAACAAGTTAAGTGCATCTATATTGACCCGCCATATAATACGGGAAAGGATTTTGTGTATACTGACAATTTTAATCAAGATAGAAAAGAGTACTGGGAAGATGCTGAAATGACGGAGAATGGCTTTAAGGTCGATAGTAATACTGAAACGGATGGTCGTTTTCACAGCAATTGGCTCAATATGATGTACAGTCGCCTCTTGATAGCACGGCAATTGTTACGGGAAGATGGTGTGATTTTTATATCCATTGATGATAATGAAGTACATCATCTGCGAAAACTATGCGATGAAGTTTTTGGGGAAGAGAATTTTATGGCTCAATTCTCTTGGAGAACTGATGGCAATTTTGACAATCAGGCGAAATTCAAAAATGTACACGAATACATATTGACATATGCAAAAATTATAGATAAATTCCCAGCACCACCCATTATAGATCCAAGTACTCCTGAAGGGAGTAAGTTGTTTCTTTCAGAAATTAGGAATACAATAGTTAAAAATGGACCTAAAAACCCAATAAGTGGAGTGAAAATTCCTATTGGTTTTCCTTCTTTAATTCAAGATGGAGTTATCGAAAAACGAACAGATTCTTGGCCACATTATAGAGAAAATGCGATTATTAAGAATGGTCATTTAACGAATGAAGTTATAGTAGAAAGCGGATGGAGTTCTAAAGAATTGTTAGAAAGATATATTGAAAATAACTGTGAGCCGATATTAGATTCAAAAGGACAAGAAACCAAATTTAAAATTTCTAATACGGGCGCAATAGAGGCCGTAAAGAGCAGAAAATCTGAACAAAGTCACGTCATAACGGTCCTTAACGGATTAGGTGGCCCTCAGAAAGCTTCAAGTATATTAGATAAGATGGGACTTATTTTTGACGGTTATCCTAAGCCTGTTGACCTAATAAAATACTTATTTCAAATGAACACTTTGGAGGGTAACGATATCTTTCTTGATTTTTTCTCAGGTTCTGGGACAGCCGGACAGGCTATAGCCGAACTTAATCAAGAAGACGGTGGTAATAGAAAATACATTATGGTTCAGCTTCCAGAAGCAACAGATGAAAAAAGCGAAGCATTTAAAGCAGGCTATAAAAAATTGAGCGATATCACCATTGAGCGCAACAAACGTGTAATAGATAACATCGTTGCTGAAAAGAAAAAAGAAACTCCAGATTTATTTACTAAAAAAGAAACGAAAAAAGAACAATTAAAAGGCTTGGGCTTTAAAGTGTTTAAACTGGTCAAGTCCAATTTCCCAAGGGTAGAATACGCTCCCGACCCTGAAAAGTCCGATGAAGAAAATGTGGTCTTGCTCAAAAAATACATTACCGAAAAAGAAGCACAGCTCGTTTCTGCCTTTAACCGCGAAGAACTCATAACCGAAATATTGATCAAAAATGGTTTTCAACTCAACTACACTTTAGAAAAACAGCACCAGTTCAAACAGAACGATATCTTTTTGGCCTCGGATGGAGAGAAAGAAACCTTGATTTGTTTAGATGTAAGCTTAGCAGACGAAACCGTTGCTTATTTTAAAAGCCATACTGACCAAAAATTGATTGTTTTGGAAAGGGCTCTGGACACTACGAAGAAGTGGAATTTGAAGCATTATATGGGGGATAAGTTTAATGCGTTTTAATTGGTATGACAAATGAAGTAACTATATATTTTGACAGCCCTAAGCCATTTATACCGTCTAATATTAGACCTTTAAATGGTATTGCAGGACTCTACTTTATTTTTAGTCAATCAATCGATATTCGATATCCATTCGAGACTTCGAAATTGTTGTACATCGGTATGAGCGAAAAAAGAACTAACAGTATAGGAAGTAGATTAATTGGACATTTCGATGGAAAGTCTAAGAATGTTGGATTATCGAGTTATAGACAAGTTGAACCACTTTTGTTTACTTATATTAATTTCGAAATGCTGCGAAATATATGGCAATTTAGAATTGAAGATTTAGAGAGTTATTTTATTTTGAATTTTGTTGAGCATTATGGGGTTTATCCCATTTGTAATAATAAAACAGGATTTGAAATTTTGAACAATACGCTTACCACAAGTTTTAAAATTGATTGGAAATATTTTAAGTAAAAGCTATGGAAGAAAAAGTAAAATCAGGAAAAGAAATATTAGACGATTTTTTCGAAAATATTGGTACAATCGAAAACGTTGATCCTGAAATCGCAAAGATGTTGAACAAGTTATATAATGATGACAAGTTAACAGATACCAATTTCAAAAATGAATTACAAACATTAAGAGAAACGGATGTCGATAAAGATTAAAAATATAAGCATTAAAGGAATTAGGGGAGCAAAAGAAAGCTTAGAACTACCTTTAAACGGAAGATCTATTTTGCTTTATGGAGACAATGGAACTGGGAAGAGTAGTATTTCTGATGCGCTGGAATGGTTTTACACCAACAGGGTTTCCCATCTTTCAAGTGGTGAGATTGATTTAAAGGATGCTTTAAGGAACGCCACACTCACTGACGAAGATGTATCTGAAGTAAGTGTTTCTTATATTAAAGGAGAAGCTTTTAACGCTACCAAATCCTTATTTGTTAAGCGTGGTAAACTTGGTTCCGAGTTTACCAATACAACAGAAGAGTTCGGAAAATACCTTGATAATTCCACGAAGGAAAACTTACTTCTACGGTATCAATATCTCAGGGATTTTATTGATAATACCAAAGGCGACAAGCTCAAATATTTATCTGATATCATTGGCTTTTCTGAAGTTACCAAAAAAAAGGATGTATTAAGGAAAAGTTACAACTCACTAAAAACTGAAATAAAAAATCAAAATTTTGAAGCGCAAATAAACACTCAAAAAGAGGTTCTTATTGAAAAAATTGGAGCCGCAATTAGCCGGAAAGAAGATTTGATTGAAGTTATAAATAAAAAAATAGCTCCTTTGAAAACTGGTATTGAAGTAAAAGAAATGGAGGATATCGATTCTCTTCTGGAACATCTTAAAAAAGGCACTAATAATAAGCTTAATGAAGAACTGACTTTTTTGGAAAAGGTCAAAGCTACTACAGATACTCTGAAGTCAGAAATTGAATTCATAAATACAGAGTATGATAAATATTATGAAGAATTTGAAAAAATAGCGGAAGATGTTGAAAGTATAATGCAAACTTTTCTCGCAGAACTACTAAAAACTGGTGATACTGTTTTAGCGAAAAAATACCATAAGGATGAAAGTTGTCCGCTTTGTCTTCAACCCAAAAATATTGAAGACCTGCGCAATGAAATCGCTGGGAGGCTTAAGGAAATTGAAGAGTCTTCAAAGAAAAAAGCACTTTTTGATAAAGCAAAACAATCTATAGGAGCCATAACGGTAGAACGCATAAAAAGACTGGACAATTTACTACTGGAAAAATTGATTAAACAGGAAGATCACAAAGCAATTCACGCGGGAACAACGGCTTTAAAAGAAAAAATCGAAAAATTCCAAAGAGCTAGTGTTGAAAAGGTAACCTCAGGAAATAAAATTCCTAATAAAGATACGGTCGGATTTCAAGCATCAGATTTCGATTTTCAACCTGTAATTATAGATAGGATAAAAGAAATTAAGATAATTCAGGAAAAAGATAATTCAGCGGTGGTTTATTCTAACGTCTCCGCTTCTAAAGATGCTTTTATAAAAATAAAATACTTTGAAAAACAACGTATAAAGTTGGAAAAGCAAAGAAAAACCTTAGAGATTATTTATAACGAATTCATTAAAAAACAAAAGGAAGGTCTTGAAAACTTCATTAGTACTTTTTCCGAAAAAATCAACGGGTTTTATCAATATATGAACCCTGACGAACCATTTCAGGAAATAAAAATTGTTACCATTGGAGAAGATGATGAACTGAATGGTATCACAATAGAATATGAATACAATGGAGAATGGGTTTCACCACCTCAAAAATATTTTAGTGAATCACATTTGAACTGTTTTGGACTTTCATTCTTTTTAGCATCTGTAGAAGCTTTTAATGACAATAATGACTTTGTGCTTCTTGACGACGTGATTTCCAGTTTCGATACTAATCATAGAAAAAGATTTGCTGAGCTGATTTTTGAAAAGTTTTCAAAATATCAGATTATTCTACTCACACACGAATATGATTGGTTCAAAAACTTCGTTAGCCCGTTGGCCAAGCAGAAAAATTGGATTATAAATGAAATTAAGTGGACTGAAGATAAAGGTACATTTTTGGATGAAAAACCTAACGACTTGAAAGAGCGTATAGAACAGTCTATCGCCGAAAGTAAAATTGAAGGTTTGGGTAATCCAATAAGGATCTATTTAGAACATTCACTTAAAGAAATATGTTCAAACTTGGATGTAAAAGTAAGTTTTAGGTATAATGATTTTAATGAAAAGCGAATGCCTGATGAATTAATAAACGCATTAAAATCCCGAATAAAGGATAAAAGTAAGGAACTTAAGGAGGAATTTCCTACCATTGAGCGTGTAGCCAATTCAGCATTATTTGGAAATCTACTTTCCCACGATAACCCTTTCAATCCGAAAATTGGCGATTTGAAAGCATTTTGGTCCGATATCTTAGCGTTGGAAAATATATTCGTTTGCGATAAAGAAGATTGTCGAAGACCGAGAGTCTCATTGAAAAATTACGATAATGTAGCAAAGAATGTTAGATGTGGTTGTGGGCAGACTACTTATGATTGGAAATAAGAGGTTTCAAAAAGGCCCTTTCTCCCTTGGCCCTTGCTGTGTGACCTTCCATTGACCATCTACCTTTAGAAGCTTGAATAATTCAGGATTTTCTTCATAGGAGGTCGTAAACCTGACCCAAGCTGTTTTATCATCGGCAGTTTCTTCCAGGACTTTAAAATTGGAATCCCCAGACTTACCGGCGGCCATCAAATCTTGTATGGATTTTAGACCTTCATAGCCTTCGGGGGTGGTATGTTTTTTTAGAGTGGTATTATCTTTATTGTAGAAACTTTCCACCACGATTTTTGAAGTTTCGCTCGGCGAAAGGTCTTGTTTCCCGGCACAGGACAGAAAAAATACTACTAACGAAAAAACGGCTATTTTTTTCATAATGATATTAATTTGGGTTATTGATAAATCTATGCGCTATTTTTAATTTTAAGTTCCTTTCCCCGTTCTTTTCGTTAAGCTCTAAAACCGTCCTGCGGTCATTGCTTATCGAAAATTTTGGCAGCACGTAAACCAATTTTACGGTTTCATTTTCAACTACTTTGGTCGGCAGATTATATTTAAAAATAGGCTCTTGATAAAGACGTTGTAAAGATTTCTTTTTACCTTTTTGTCTCGTTTCAACCGAGAACTTCAAGAAGTTCAGATCGTAATCCAAGGTAGATTTATTTTCAATCTGGATTACGAAGTAAAGCTCTTCCTTATCAAAAACAATGTTTTCAATACTTAAAACGATGCCCTCATTTCGCTTTTTTATACGACCAATCCGTTGCTTTCGATCAAGTAGATAGGAACAGAATTTTTGGTAATAATAGACCTCGTTTCCTAACGATGTCTTTGACTCATTGACTTTGACCGAATCAGCAACAATGGGCTTTTCATTACCAATGCTTTTAGACTTCGGTATAAAATAGTTCAGCCTTTCAAGCTGTTTCTTATACTTTACAATATACGAAAAAACTGAACCATTTCTGTTGACCACCAGAAGATTACTTTCCTTTCCCTGCTTTGCCTGGAGCAGTCCGAAATACTGTTCTTTCTCGCGGTTATAGGTAAAAACAAAA
>NZ_JAVRHP010000067.1:0-17449 GCF_031846505.1 Autumnicola edwardsiae | reverse complement strand
CTGGGATTGGCAAATTCGCTAATGTGGCCGGCAATCTGGCCGTTGGCCCTCGCTGATGTGGGAAAATTAACTAAAACTGTTTCTTCGTTACTGGTTATGGGAATTGCAGGAGGTGCAATTATTCCCCTGGCTTACGGGGCTCTTGCAGGGGCGATGGATAAACAACTGGCATACTGGGTTGTTGTGCCTCTTTATTTATTCATACTATATTACGCGGTTGCCGGACATAAAATCAGAAAAGCATAAGACTCTGAAAATTTTCATTTTCAGAAATAAAACTTTCTTCGGAAAATAAAATTTTAGCTAACCTTTGCGTCAAACTTTTACATGGAACATCATAAACCCGATACCGAAAAATCTTCAAAATATAACGACCTGGAAAAAATGAGCATTTCGCAGCTGCTCTCCAGTATTAATGAGGAAGACAAAACCGTTCCCGAGGCGATTGAAGAAGTTATTCCCAAAATCGAAAAATTGGTTGAGGTAATTGTTCAGAAAATGGAGCAGGGCGGAAGGCTTTTTTACATTGGCGCCGGTACCAGCGGGAGACTTGGCGTGCTGGATGCTTCAGAATGTCCGCCGACTTTTGGTGTGGATTATAATAAAGTTATCGGACTCATTGCCGGAGGGGACGGAGCGTTGCGGAGAGCTGTGGAAAACGCCGAAGATGACACAGAGCAGGCATGGAAAGATCTTCAGCAACATCAAATTTCAGAAAAAGACGTGCTCGTGGGAATAGCAGCTTCGGGAACAACACCTTACGTAATTGGCGGAATTAAAGATGCACGTCAAAACAAAATTGCCACCGGCTGCGTTACCTGCAGCTCGGGAAGTCCACTCGCAGCAGCTTCAGAATTTCCTGTAGAGGTAATTACAGGACCCGAATTTGTAACCGGCAGCACCAGGATGAAAGCGGGAACCGCTCAAAAACTGGTCCTGAATATGATCTCTACCAGCGTGATGATAAAACTTGGTCGCGTAAAAGGAAATAAAATGGTAGACATGCAGTTATCCAATAAGAAGCTGGTAGGCCGCGGTACAAGAATGATTAGGGACGAGCTTGGAGTTGATGAAAAAGAAGCCGCGCAACTATTGAAAGAGCACAAAAGTGTAAGAAAAGTAATATCTGTTTATAAAAAAAGCTAAAGCGTTTTATGTCCCAAAGAATTTTTTTGTTTGTTCTGGTTTTCTGCAGCCTATTACTATTTAATTCCTGTAAAACCACAAAACCCACTGTTTCTAAACCTTCTGAAACCACCAAACCGGAAATAAAAGATACACTTCCTTCTTCAGAAAAAGTGTCACCGCCACCACCGCCTGCAATTCCGGAAGTTGTAGAGGAGAAAACTCTAAAATCTGAAGCCCCGCTTAAAATAGCCGAATTTCGTGCTGCCTGGGTGACCAGCGTGGCAAATATTAATTGGCCCAGCCAACGGAATTTAACCACAAGCCAACAACAGCAGGAAGCGCTGGAAATCCTGGATTTTCTGGAAGAGCACAATTTTAATGCGGTGATCCTGCAGGTAAGACCGCAGGCAGATGCGTTGTATGAGAGCGACTTGGAGCCATGGTCCTACTTTCTTACCGGCGAAACAGGAAAAGCACCGCAACCATATTATGATCCTTTAAAATTCTGGACAGAAGCCGCGCACAACCGTGGGATGGAGCTTCATGTATGGCTAAATCCATATCGCGCCTACCATACCACTGGTGGTGAAATTTCTGAAAAGTCGCTGGTAAAAACAAGGCCGGAGCTTATGACGAAGCTTAAAAACGGGTTCTGGTGGATGGATCCTGCCAAACAAGGCACACAGGATCACGTTGCCGCCGTGGTGATGGATATTGTGCAGCGTTATGATATCGATGGCGTCCATTTTGATGATTATTTTTATCCCTATGCTTCTTATAACGGAAAGCAGCAATTTCCCGACAACATTAGCTGGGAAAAATACAAAACAGAAGGAGGAAAACTGCTCCGGGACGACTGGAGAAGGGACAACGTAAATAAGTTTGTAAAACGGATTTATTCTGAAATTAAAGCTGAAAAACCGCATGTGAAATTCGGGATTAGTCCGTTTGGGATCTGGCGTCCCGGCCACCCGGCTTCTATAAAAGGAATGGACCAGTACAGCGAACTTTATGCAGATGCAAAATTGTGGTTAAATGAAGGCTGGATAGATTATTTTACCCCTCAGCTATATTGGAAGATCAACCAGGTGGCACAGAGTTTTCCGGTTTTATTGAGTTGGTGGAAGGATGAAAATACTGAAAACAGGCATTTATGGCCGGGTATTAATGACGCCCTTATTGGAGAAGAGGAAAAAAAAGATACCGATGAAATTACGAACCAATTAATGATTACCCGCGGAATTCTTGACAGTCGGGGAGCGGTGCACTGGAACGTTGGCCCGATTATGAAAAATTCGGAACTCGCGCATGCTTTAAAAGAAGGTCCGTACAGGAAAAAAGCCTTGGTGCCTGCGAGTCCGTGGCTAGATGATGAAGCTCCGAAAGCTCCAAAGTTGAATATTTCAAAATTTGAAGATAAATTAGCGCTAACTTGGGAACATCCGGACCCTGAGGATGTTTTCAGGTGGGTATTGTACTTCAAATATGAAAATTCCGGATGGGATTATAAGATTTTGAATCAGAATGAACGAAATTTTACATTGCACAATGCCAGGAATTTTACTAAAATAGGGATAACGGCCGTAGATCGTACAGGAAATGAAAGTAATTTTAAAGAAATTGTGCTTCAGTAATTATTTTTTAGGAGCACCTTCAAATTTGGCAATTTTCGTACCTGTGGAATCAAAATGATGAATTTTAATGAATGACCATGATAAAATCGATTAACAAAATAAAATTACTCACCCTTTTTCTTTTGTTTATAGCAGTTTCCTGTGATCAAAAAGAGGAAAAAAACGAGAATAAAGCCGAAAAAACTATTGCTGAGGTGCGAAAGGAATTTGCACCAGACAAGCGCGTTGCTTTATTTGATATTCAGGCCGAAAAAATGGAGGATAGCTATACTTTAAAAGGAGAATCCAATCTTCCTGAAGCCGTAAACAACCTGAAAGCAAAGTTAGAGTCCGAAAATGTCAATTTTCGGGATAGCATTAAAATTCTTCCGCAGGAGGACATGGAGAACATGAAGCACGGAGTGATTAAAATTTCTGTGGCAAACCTTCGCGGCGAGGCTGCGCATTCTTCAGAATTAGTTACACAGGCGACTCTTGGCACGCCCGTAAAGGTCTATAAAAAAGAAGATAACTGGTATTTAATCCAGACGCCGGACGATTATTTGTCCTGGGTTGATGGGGGAGGAGTGCAGGTTTTTTCTGATGAAGAATTTAAGGACTGGAAATCTTCAGAAAAGCTTATTTACCTGCAGCCCTTCGGAAATTCTTATGCGGAAGCAGATGAAAATTCAGGAGTGGTTTCAGATTTGGTGGCAGGCGCTATTCTGGAACTTTCCGGCGAAGAAAACGGATATTTTGAGGTGGAATATCCCGATGGCAGAACGGCTTTTATTCAGCAAAATGAAGCAAAAAAGTATATGGAGTGGCTGCAGGAACTCGATCCTGAAGGTGACGACCTGATTGCTACTTCAAAAAAATTAATGGGACTGCCCTATTTATGGGGAGGCACGTCGGCCAAAGGCGTGGATTGCAGCGGTTACACCAAAACCATTTTCTTTTTAAACGGAATGGTGATTCCGCGGGATGCTTCCCAGCAGGTCCACACCGGAAAACTCATAGATTCCACCCGAAATTTTGAAAAACTGATCCCCGGCGATCTTTTATTCTTCGGGAGGCCGGCTACAGATTCAACTTCAGAAAGAGTGGTGCACGTGGGCATGTGGATTGGAAATAACGAATTTATTCACTCTTCGGGCAGTGTGCATGTGAGTAGTGTGGCTAAAGAGGCGCCTAATTACGACGATTTTAACTACGATCGGTATCTTAGGACCAAACGTTTGCTGGACCAGGAGGGCGAAGGGCTAACTTATCTTAATAAAAAGGACATTTTCACCGATTCCTATTCAAAAGAAGAGTGAAAAAGACCATTTTTAGAAGGATTTGCGATAAATATCGTATAAAACCTTTAGATCGTAGTCGTTAAGGATTCCATTTACGTCTTTTTGGATAAAGTGAAGCTCAAAAGCCTGGATTGTGGAGCTTAAAGTGCTGGTATCGTATCCAATAATCTTCAGTGCATCTACATAATTAAAATCTGAAGGAATAATATTCGGAAAAAGGAGACGGTCCAAAAATGGCAATTTTCGGCCCGGAAAGTGCTTTTCCATGATCAGCAATTGCTTATCGTAATTGTAGAATTCACTTTCCAACTGAAGATTGTCCACAACTTCCTCGTTATACCAAATTCCGAAGCCTTCTTCAGCTAATTTCTCCCAAGGAAAGAAAACGCTGGGATCAACTTTCCGGGAAGGTGCAATATCAGAATGGCCAATCACATTTTGCGCCGGAATTTTATATTTTTCCCTTAGCATTTTAAGTACTTCAATTAAACTTTCGATTTGCGCATCGCTGAATTCCTCAAAGCCGTCGTTGTCGAGTTCAATTCCTATAGAGGCAGAATTAAGGTCGGTGGTTGTGCCCCAGCTTCCCACTCCGCCATGCCACGCGCGGTAATAATCGTTGAGCATGTGGTAAACTTCGCCGTTGTGGCCAATCACGTAGTGGGCGCTCACCTGCCTTTCGGGAGTTACAAAAGTGTTTAAGGTTTGTTCTACAGAATCCTGGGCGGTATGGTGCAGGATCACGTAATTTGGCCTCCTAAGGTTAAAATTTGTGGTTCCAACCCAATAATCGCCATATTTTATATTAGGATTTTTAGCAATTTCCTCTTCAGGAGAAATCTGTAATTCCTTAGCAAAGGCTTTTGTCTGTTTCTTATAAACCCGGTTGGTTTTGGAGTAGGGATTCGTGGCGCAGGAATTGAGTAGCAAGAAAAGAGGAAGAAAAAACGTGAGGCGGTAAACAGTCTTAATACTAATACTCTTCATAGAAACCAATGGATTTATTCCCGTAAAAATATTAAAAAGAATGTTCCTTTGCGGGAAAGTGGGATAAGGTTTTTAAAACCTTATAAGTTTGGTTGCTTTTCATACCTACAACGTTAAAAAAAACCTTGCAGGAAAAAATGCTGCTACTCCTTTTTACCATCAAATTTCCACCGCACAAAAGCTTCCATGGCTTCGTAGTTTGCAAGGCCAAGATTGTGGTAATTCACGGCAGTTTCCCTGTTTCTTTCTTCGGCTCTTACCCAAAATTCCCTCTCGTCGTCACCTGGAAAAACGGGACGATCTTTTTGTGACTGGTGTTGAAATATGGCGTGTCTCTTCCTTTTTACTTCAATAGGAGAAAGGGGAACCGCCATTTCTATCTCGTGCGTTGGGAATTCCTGCCAGGCGCCGCGGTACATCCAGAGCCAGCAATCTTTTGTCCATTCTTCGGTTTTCTGAAGCCTTTGCATAGCTTCCTTAATAATTTCGAAGCAAATGATATGGGTGCCGTGAGGATCTGCAAAATCCCCGGCAGCAAAAACCTGTTGCGGTTTAATTTTCTGAAGGAGTTCCATGGTTAATTCCACGTCTTTTTCAGTATCCGGGTTCTTGACATACTTTCCTTTTTCATAAAAAGGCAAAGCCATAAAATGAATGTTCTTGTCGTCCAGCCCGGCATATCTTGCGCCGGCAATGGCTTCAGATTTTCTTATAAAGGCTTTTACCTGCTGGATTTTCTCGATATCTACCTGATTGGGTTGCTTTTTCTGAAGAAAAGTGCGCATTTCTTCATAAGTCTGTTCCAGCTCAGAAGTGTCTTTACCTAAACTTTTATCAAAATCTATAGCAAATTCCACATACCTCAGCACATCGGTATCCCAAACCGCAGTATTTCCCGAAGTCTGGTAAGCTACGTGCACTTCGTGTCCCTGTTCTACCAGGCGTATAAAAGTTCCACCCATAGAGATAACATCATCATCTGGGTGTGGGGAGAAAATCAGCGATGTTTTCCTGGCGGGAACTGCCCGCTCCGGCCGCTGGGAATCGTCTGCATCGGGCTTTCCTCCGGGCCAGCCGGTAATGCTGTGCTGCAGTTGGTTGAAAACTTTGATGTTAATATTGTAGGCAGGGCCTTTTTCTGTAGCCAGTTCTGCCATTCCGTGGCTGTTATAATCCTCATCTGTTAGCTTGAGGATAGGTTTCTGAATCTTGTTGGAGAGCCAGATAATTGCCTTTTTTATCTGCTCATCGGTCCATTTGCAGTCTTTTACGAGCCAGGGTGTGTTGAACCGCGTAAGTTCTGAAGCGGCCGCCCTGTCCAGTACAAATTCTACATTATCTGTTAACTGAAGGTAGGTGGCGGGAACTTCACCTGAAATTTCACCTTCCACAGCTTTTTTAATTATAGGCGCTTTTTTCCTGCTCCAGGCCATCAGGACAATTTCGTGAGCTTTAAAAATAGTCCCGATCCCCATAGTGATGGCTTTGGTAGGAACGTTTTCTTTACCTCCAAAGTCGCGGGAAGCATCCCGGCGTGTGAGATCGTCTAAAGTGACCAGCCTTGTCCCGGAATTAGGGGCAGATCCCGGCTCATTAAACCCAATATGTCCCGTTCTACCTATTCCCAGGAGCTGCAGGTCCAGACCACCAGCTTTGGTGATTTTTTTTTCATAGTTAAGGCAGTACTGCGCAATATCTTCCTTTTGTAAAGTTCCATCTGGAATATGAATATTCTCCCTCCTTATATTTATATGGTTAAAAAGATTTTCATCCATAAACCGCACATAACTCTGGGAAGCATCCGGTTGCATTGGGTAATATTCGTCCAGGTTAAACGTGATCACATTATCAAAACTGAGTTCTTCTTCTTTGTGCAGTCGTATTAATTCCTGATAAACCCTTACCGGTGTTGCTCCCGTGGCAAGGCCCAGTACAGTTTTTTCTCCAGCTTGTGTTTTGCGCCGTATAAGATCTGCAATTTTTTGAGCTACTTTTTTTGAAGCAATTTCTTCATTTTTATAAACACGAACGGGAAGTTTTTCGAATCTTGTTTCTTCCAGGAAATTTAATCTGGCCATACGGGAAAGCTGTTTTTAGCACTTAATATTCAGTGAAATACAAAAATTAAGATTAAAATTAAGAAGAAGAATCTAATCCTGGTCATTTTTGGTTTAAAAAAGTAATTATAGATCAAATTACCTATTTTAGACTTCCGAAGAAATAAGCAGCATGAAGAGAAAACTTTCGATATATATTCTGGCAATCCTGATTACCGCTCCGGCCTTGTCACAGCTTTCCACATCTGGAAATCCCGATTTTCTGAAATATAAAAACAGTAAATGGGTAGATTCTGTGATGACTACTTTGTCTCCAGATGAAAGAATTGCTCAGCTTATTATGGTTGCGGCTTTTTCTAACAGGGGGGAAGCGCACAAAAATGAAATCCTGGAGCTGGTACAGGAGCAAAAGGTAGGCGGACTCTTATTTTTCCAGGGAAATCCAGAAGCACAGGTAAAATTGATGAATGAATATCAACGAGCTGCCAATGTGCCGTTACTGGGAGCGATTGATGCCGAATGGGGCCTGGGAATGCGGCTGGACAACACCATAAGTTATCCATACCAGATGGCGCTGGGAGCAATCCAGGATGAGGAAATGATCTATAAAATGGGACGGGAAATCGCCCGCCAGATCAAAAGGGCAGGGCTGCATTTAAATTTTGCCCCGGTGGTAGATGTAAACAACAATCCAGAAAATCCTGTGATTAATTACCGCTCCTTTGGCGAAGATAAACACAACGTGGCAGAGAAAGGAATAGCTTATATGAAAGGCCTGCAGGACGGGCGTGTATTGGCAACAGCAAAGCATTTTCCCGGCCATGGAGATACAGATACCGATTCACATTATGGGCTTCCGCAGATTAATCATCCGTTTTCGCGACTGGATTCGCTGGAGCTATATCCGTTTAAGGAATTGATTAGAGCCGGGGTGGGAGGGATGATGGTCGCCCACCTTAATATTCCGGCGCTGGACTCTACCGGAGTCGCTTCCACCTTGTCCAAACCTATTATTACCGGACTTTTAAAAGAACAGCTTGAATTTAAAGGATTAGTGGTGACAGATGCTATGAATATGAAGGGTGTGACTTTGGGGAATCTTCCCGGGGTGGTGGATAATGACGCAATTTTGGCGGGAAACGATATGCTGGAATACAGCGAGGATGTTCCCAGGGCTATAGAAGAAGTCCGCGCTGCAATAAATGCGGGGCTTATCACTCAGGAAGAAATTGATGCCAGGTGCAGGAAGATTTTAGCTATAAAACAGTGGGTTGGGCTAGATAATTATCAGCCTTCGAAAGCAGCTAATATTCTGAAGGAACTTAATACTCCTAAAGCAAAAGAACTAAATGAAGATCTTATAAAAGCTTCTCTTACGGTTCTGAAAAATGAAAACATGCTGTTGCCGCTTCAGCAAAAGGAGAGGAAAATAGCATCACTTTCCATAGGAGTGGAAAGAGAATCGGTTTTTCAGAAAAATCTGAAGAAAAATTACGAGCTGGAGAATTTTCAGCTTTCGGAAGAAGCGGGCGAAGAGGAGGTTGAGAATGTAGTGCGAAAATTGGCAAATTTCGACCTTCTTCTTGTGGCGATTCACGATACACAGTCGCGACCGCGGAATAATATTAATTTTTCTGAAGATGTTGCAGATCTAATCCTTCAGCTTGGCAATAGAGAAAATACCATCTTCAGCCTCTTTAAAAATCCTTATGTGATAGATAAAATTGAAGGAATTGAAAATGCCAACGGCTTGATCGTTGCCTATCAGGATTCTGAAACGGCGCAAAAAGTTACCGCCGGGTTTATAGCAGGAAAATCTGTGGCTTCGGGAAAACTCCCTGTAAGTATAGGAAATAAATTCGGTGCCGGGGAAGGTTTAACAGTAGCCAATATACCCGCACTTTTAAGGCTTTACAGAACTTTCCTCTTGTTCTGAAATTCATATTTTCAAGAATGATTGTAAATAACTCAACCTTTTTGCTAAAAGTATAAACAATTATTGTGGAAAGTTTATATTTGCGTGATTTTTTGATATTTAGAAGTTTATTTGAATGTTTAAGAACCCCACCACCCCCCTGTTTTTTCTGCTGTTTATAGCCTTTAATTATTCTTACGCTCAACACGAAGTTAGCGGTAAATTTATGGCCAGCGGCGCACCTGTAGCTTACGCGAATGTGGTACTGCTAAGTGCTCAGGATTCTGTTACTTTTTATAAAGGTGCAGTTTCAGATGAAAAAGGTAATTTCATTATTAACAACGTGGCATCTAACGATTATTTGATGAAGGTGACGTTTGTTGGTTATGAAGAATTTCAGAAGAAAATTAGTGTAGAGGGAAATACCCGTTTAAACACAATCCGGTTACAGGAATCTTCTTCAGATTTGGATGAGGTCACCATCACCACCAGGAAACCAAATATAGTAAAACAGGTGGACCGGCTTGTTTTTGATGTGGAAAATTCCACGCTTTCCACCGGGAGTACCTGGGATATTTTGAGAAGTACGCCCGGAGTGATCCAGGTGCAGGGGGACCTTCTTGTAAAAAATGAAAGCGTAGCGGTTTATATTAATGACCGTAAGGTGCAACTGACTTCAGATGAGTTACAGACGTTGCTGGAAAGCTATTCTGCAGCAAACATAAAATCTATAGAAGTTATTACCAATCCTCCCGCGAAATATGAGGCTGAAGGTGGTGCTATTCTTAATATTAATACCTCAAAAGCGCTTACCCCTGGTTACAAAGGCAGTGTAGAGGGAAATTACACGCAGGCCATTTATCCAAAATACCAGTTTGGGACCAGCCATTATTATAAGACTGAAAAGCTGAATCTTTTTGCCAATTACAGTTTTAGTCCGCGTAAGGAAATTAAGCAGGATGACAGTTATATTAACTTCAGAAATAATAACGGAGACATTTTCTCCCGCTGGAATACAGATTTTGACAGGGTAACGCGATCACAGGCGCACAATGCCAACGCTATTTTGGATTATTCCCTGGACGATAAAAATACCCTAAGCTTTACCACCAACGTGCTTATTTCACCAAATATCGACTGGGAAAATGATGTTTATTCGGAATTCAGAGATGCGCAAAGATCCCTGGATTCTACGCTGGTGACCAATAGTAATGTGGAAACAGATCTTAAGAACATCGCTTTTGACCTTCAGTACACGCACGATTTTGAAAGCGGCGCACAATTTTCTGCCAAAGGGCATTTTACGGCTTATGACCAGGATCGTGTTCAATCTGTAAATTCCGATTATTTTGATGCAGCCGGAAATTTTATTCAGAATATAAATTTTGATACCGATGCGGCCCAGGAAATAGAAATTTTTACCGCACAGGCAGATTTTTCTTCTGCCCTTGGAGAAGCCAGTTTTGAAAGCGGACTCAAACTTTCTTCTATTAATTCTGAAAGTGCTATAGATTATTTTAATGCAGCAACACTGCAGCCCCTTTACGATAACTTGTCTGATGAATTTATCTACGACGAGAAAGTTTATGCTGTTTATGCAAGTATACAGCGGGATTGGGAGAACTGGAGTTTTAAGGGTGGTCTTCGCGGGGAATATACAGATCTTGAAGGGAATTCACTTTCTATGAACCAGGTGAACACGCAGGAATATTTTGAATTATTCCCAACGGCCTATCTTCAATACCAGGTGTCACAAAACCATAGTTTTACACTGGACTACAGCCGCAGGATTTCAAGGCCAGATTATAATAGCCTCAATCCTTTCCGGTATTTCCTTAATGAGAATGATTACAACGCCGGAAATCCAAACCTGCGTGCTTCCATCAGCAACAATTTCAATTTAAATTATTCGCTGAAGAACCAGTACTTTTTCGATTTATACTACAGGGATTACGGCAGGTCACCAGAAGTTCTTTCTTTCCAGGACAATGCATCTCAAAATTTGAGAAGGGTGAGTGTAAACCTTTTAGGCAGCGTTTCTTATGGAATAGATATTCTCCACGGTCGCTCCATTACCAATTTCTGGTATGCACAGGCGTATACTTCAGTTTTTCATGATGAGAATACTTTTGTGGCGATAGAAAGTGACAACCAGGAAGTAACCAATGAAGTTGATGGATTTTTTGGACAGTTGTACAACAGCTTTACGCTTTCTAAAGACGGTACTTTCTCCGGAACCCTTACCGGGGTGTATATTTCAGATTTCATTTCGGGATCTTATCAGCTCGAGCCAATGGCGATGCTTTCTGTAGGTTTGCGAAAAAGCCTGTGGAACAACCGGGCCGTATTAACGCTTAATATTGAAGATATTCTGAATAAAACCAACACAAGGCTTACTTCCAGGTATCTTAACCAGGATAATTCTTACCTCGCGCAGGAGGAAACGCAATATGTGCGGATTGGCTTTAAATATAACTTCGGAAACTTCAGGCTTAGCGATAATGAGCGCAGCATTGAAGCCGCCGAAAGGGATAGATTGTAAATCCCCCTAGCCCCCGAAGGGGGAACTTTTATACTCAAAAGTATATTCTGTAGTGGATAATGCGAAGTTTGAGTCATGCTCTTAAAATGGCAATTATCGACGTGCTGAAGTGCTTCTGCTTAACAAGAATATTTATTGATCTAAAACCCTTTTCGATTCCGCTCAAACTGACAGGCGGAGCTTTAGGTTACAGACCATGTCCTGAAAATGCCAATTATCGACCTGCTATATCATATTGTCCTGAAGAACAAAGATTAACTTTATGGAGGATCTAACTCCCTCCCTTCGGGAGGGTTGGGGTGGGATTTACTTTTTTCATACTTTTGCAATCAAAATAATTATTGTGGCTAAAATTGGAGACATAGATGTAGGAGAATTTCCGTTGTTGCTTGCACCAATGGAAGACGTGAGCGATCCTCCTTTTAGGGCGCTTTGTAAAGAACAGGGTGCAGATGTGGTTTATACGGAATTCATTTCTTCTGAAGGGCTTATTCGCGACGCTGCGAAAAGCGTGATGAAGCTGGATATTTATGAAAAAGAGCGGCCTGTGGGAATTCAGATTTTTGGTGCCAACCTGGAATCTATGCTACAATCTGTCGAAATTGTGGAAAAATCGGGACCTGATATTATTGATATCAATTTTGGTTGCCCCGTGAAAAAGGTGGTTTCCAAAGGAGCAGGAGCAGGAATTTTAAAGGATATCGACCTTATGGTTTCCCTTACCGATGCCATGGTAAAACACACCAACCTTCCTGTAACTGTAAAAACACGTTTGGGCTGGGACCACGATTCTATTAAAATACTGGAAGTAGCAGAAAGGCTTCAGGATGTGGGTTGTAAGGCCATCTCCATCCACGGGCGCACAAGGGCGCAGATGTACAAAGGTGAAGCCGATTGGGCGCCAATTGCAGAAGTAAAGAACAATCCGCGGATGCATATTCCGGTATTTGGAAACGGAGACGTAGATACGCCCGAGAGAGCTATTGAAATGCGGGATAAATTCGGATTAGATGGCGCGATGATTGGCCGGGCCAGTATCGGCTATCCGTGGTTCTTTAGAGAAGTGAAACATTATTTCGAAACCGGAGAACACCTTGCGCCGCCAAACCTTCAGGAGCGGGTTGAGGCGGCGAGACGGCATTTACAAATGTCCATCGACTGGAAAGGGGAGAAGCTGGGCGTTTTTGAAACCCGCAGGCATTATACCAATTACTTCAAAGGAATTCCGCACTTTAAAGAATACCGTATGAAAATGGTGACCAGCGATGATGCAGCCGATGTTTTTGCTGCTTTTGATGAGGTGGAGAAGGAATTTTCCGGATTTGAATTTGCGTAGCTGTTTTTAGTTTAGCCACGAATTCACGAATGTTCTCTTTGAGAATATTATTGTTAGATCAAGAATAAAAGGGAGGTCCACTTTAAGAAATAAATTTTGTTGTTGAATAGATGATAAGACTTTATGGTAACATTTATCACTGGATAAAGCACCCTGATGAGACTGAATTAAATCTTAGCTTCAGAAAAAAGGTACAGGTAACCTTGAATATTTTATTAATGGATGTCTTGTTGATATTTCCATTTTTAGGATTCTTGTATATTATTACCTCTCATCTTGTAGAACTTGAAATCCCTTTAGACGATTCGCATCCAGTAGTTCTATTTATTCTGGTAGTGTTATTAGCGCCGCTTATTGAAGAATTTATTTTTCGCTTTCCTTTAAAGTACAAAAGAAATTATTTAGTGCGGTTAATCAATTTTTTTTCCAGAGGCTGGTTGAAAAAAAGATGGAGCTCGGTTTTTAAATACTTCCTATATCTGTTGGTTATCCTGTTTGGGTTGATTCATCTAATGAATTTTAATAATAATGAAAACCTCTTTTTTGCTTTAGCACCTTTTATGATTGGAAACCAGTTGATTGGAGGATTTCTTCTAAGCTACACTAGAATCAAATTGGGCTTTATTTGGTCGTTTATTCAACATTCGGCCTTTAATTTAATAGTTGTGGTGTTTGAAGTAATTTTCTTCCATAACCAAATTATTGTAAAAGAATCAAATGAAAATTTTGAAGTAAGTATTGTAGAACAAGTTTACGTGTTTAAAAACACTTCGTACCTTCAAAGTAAGTTCGATAAAGATGTTATATACTCAGTTAATGCAGATGATATCAGTTTATCTGGCCTATTGGATTCTCTCAATATCCAGGGGATCAGGCAATATGAGGATAGATGGATAGACGTTAAAATTAAAAGTGAAAAAGGAATGTCCAGAAAGGAATTGAAGAATATTTTGAAGAGAGATCTAATCCTACGCTAATTTAGCTGTACCAGAAATTCAGAATTTACCTGTTCCTAACAGTTTTTTCGTAAATCTTAGAGGTATGAAAGCTGATAAACCTTTCATATTTTGAATGCCTTAAAGTGCGATATAATATACTAAAGAATCGAAAAACTCCTGAAAAAGACCCATAAGGTTTTGGAAACCTTGCAGGAGTAAAGAGATGAAAACGGGAGGAACTAAACCGCTCTTAAAGCCTTTTTGCTTCGGCCTGCGGCGACGTAAGAGGCTATTAAACCTAAAATTCCGATAGTCAGGATCACAATTAATATGTTTTCCGCAGTAATCGCTACGGGATAAGCTAAACTGGGCGTGATCATTACCAGGTCGTACTGCAATTGTAAATAAATAAGCAATACCGAGGTTCCAAGCCCAATGGTACCGCCTACCACGCACATGAGCATCCCCTGCAGGAAGAAAATGTTTTTTATCTGGTTTGGGGTGGCGCCAAGGCTAAAAAGGGTTTTTATGTTCTCCCTTTTGTCGAGGATCACCATAATGATGGAGCCTACCACGTTAAAAAGGGCAATTATCAGCACTAATGTGAAGATGAGGTATACCGCGAGATTTTCGGTATTGAGCATTTTGTAGAGCACTTCGTTTAGCTGAGCCCGGTCTTTAATAATCACCTCTTCCGGAAACAGTGCTTTAATTTTTTCTGAAACTACTTCAGGATCTGTTCCCGGGGCCAGTCTTAATTCCAAAGCAGAATATTGATTATCATCCAGATTCAGCAAATTCCGGGCGAAATTGATATTGGAAAAGACAAATTTGGAATCCAGCTCTTCGTTAATCGAATAAATTCCGCTAACGATCACCTGCTTTTTATTAAAAGCATTCATAGGATTAGTGATTTGACCTTTTCCGGGTTTGGGAACCAGGATATTCAGCAGTTCGTTATAATTAAACGTGCTTAATCCTAAAAGTCGGCTAATCCCAATGCCCACCACGACCTGTGGTTCACTGGAAGCCAGCCAGGTGCCGTCAAAAATAGCCTCTTCAATATTATTTACCTGCTGGTAATTTTCGTCCACACCTTTAATAAAAGCGGTGTGGTTTTTTGAACGGTAGTCGAGAAAAATCCGTTCTTCAATAACTTTACTGAAACTGGTGACCCCCTGAATTTGGCCAATATCGGCCGAGAGTTCTTCAGAAAAGGAAATTATTTTTCCCGTAGCCGGAAGCACTTTAAGATCGGGATCGAATTGGTTGGTATAAGACAAGCTGAAATTGCGCAGTCCCGAAAATCCCGAGAGTACTATAAAAAGGGAAAAAGCACCTGCAAAAACGCCAATCCCGGCGATAATGGTAATAATGTTAATCGCGTTATTACTGCTTTTGCTAAAAAGGTATCGCCTGGCGATGTAGAGTGAAAATTTCAAGTCACGACTTTTTCCTTCGGTCCAGTAGATCAGGATTAGAAATAGGGTCTTCAGTTCCCTTTATGGATTTTTCAATTCCTTCAATGTATTCAAGAGAATCATCGATATAATAATTAATATCGGGCATTTTACGCAGCTGGTTTTTAGTGCGCTGTGCCATTTCGTGTTTAATTTTTGGCTTTACGGCATTAATTTCTTCCAAAATTTCGTTACCATTTTTAGGCGGAAAAACGCTAAGATATGCCTTCGCTATAGAAAGATCTGTAGTGACTTTAACTTTGGAAACCGATATCAAAATGCCGGTTTTGCCCGCATCCCTTAAGTTATTCTGAAGGATATCGGCCAAATCTTTCTGCAGTACGCCCCCTATTTTCTTTTGTCTGTTAGTTTCTTCCATAGTGCAAAAATAACATATTTAAAGATTATAGTATTTTTATCTTCCTAAAATCGTGAAATAACCTGGAAGGTTGGTAACTTTTACAAAAACTATTGGTACAAAGGTAAAGAGATAAAAATGAAGAAAATAGAACATATAGGCATAGCCGTGAATAATCTGGAAGAGGCAAATAAAACCTATAAAGCCCTTTTGGGTGCAGCACATTATAAGACCGAAAATGTGGAAAGTGAGGGTGTGGCTACTTCTTTTTTTAAGATTGGGGACAGTAAAATTGAACTGCTGGCGGCAACTAATGCTGAAAGCCCTGTGGCTAAGTTTATAGCAAAGCGCGGCGAAGGGATTCACCACATGGCTTTTGCCGTAGATAATATTGAAGCAGAAATTGAGCGGCTTAAATCTGAAGGTTTTGTGCTTTTAAACGATGCTCCAAAAAAGGGCGCCGACAATAAACTGATCGCTTTTTTGCATCCAAAAAGTTCTAATGGGGTTTTAGTGGAACTGTGCCAGGAAATAATCCCCTCTCATAATTTTGCAGAAAAGAAGAATTTATAAGGAAATGCGAAATTTGGGCGACGGAATGGTATGCTTAAGTGCCTTGAAGTTGTAGTATGATGAAATCTATAAAAATAAAAAAGAAATGTTTGCTGCGTAAAATAGAATTATCTAAATTTGCGCCCTCATAACACCAAATGAGCCGGTCCTATAGCTCAGCTGGTTAGAGCACCTGACTCATAATCAGGTGGTCCCTGGTTCGAGTCCAGGTGGGACCACGCCAGTAAAGACAAGGCTTTCGAGAAATCGAGAGCCTTTCTTTTTTTGCTTGGGTACAACATAGGTACAACATTTTCCATAAAATTTCTTAGGCATTGGTAGATCTATCAATTGCTTTAAGATGATCTTCTATTATATTTACATTTTGATGGCGCTGAAATTACATATTTTATCTCAAGGAGGTTTGAAATAAGTCTGTTGATGTATTAAAAACCGCAATCGTAATTGGAAGGAAAAATTTTGTGTTAATTTGAATAGAACCGTAAACACTTAACTATAGCAAGATCTGGAATTCATGATAAAATGTTTGTACTATAATGTATAAAACACCGAAAATCAATGAATCACCTTCTTAAGAAAACTTTTAACAGTAAAAGTACTTCTAAGAGTATTTACCTTTTATTCCGTTTTCATTTAATATCTTGCTATCCAGAATTAAATTCTTGTTCAGTATAATCTCTTCATTAAAAATGCGGGAATGCGCCTAAGCACAATAGTAATTTTAGGACTTCTTTTTACTTCCTTACCGGCCTTTTCACAAACCGATTCAATTATAAAGGAATTAAAAGAAACCATACAAAAAACTTCTTTTTTTGACCGGCAGAAGGTCGCTCGCATTGACAGTTTACGAACCTTAATGAAAGAGGTAGACGATAAACTACAGGAATACCAGCTTACCCAGGATCTCTTTCAGGAATATAATGTCTTTAATCAAGACTCGGCTTTTGCTTACGGACTAAGAAGCAGAAGGCTGGCTGTAGCATTGAATGATGAAGGATTGATCGCAGATTCTTTTTTAGACCTGGCAGACATCAATGTTACTGCAGGTATGTATAAAGAAGCGCTGGATTTTTTAGAAGAGGTAGATCCTGAAAAGGCCCCCGAATATATACATGCTTATTATTATACCCTCGCCGGCCGGCTATATACAGATATGGCCGAATACAGCAACTTAGAATCCTTTTCTGATGAATATAATGAGCTTGCCGTTAATTACTACAGTATAGCTTTATCCTTGGCCG
>NZ_JAVRHP010000066.1:0-18274 GCF_031846505.1 Autumnicola edwardsiae | reverse complement strand
CCATATTTCGGTGATAAAATGCCCAATTGTGGTTCCGTAAAAAAGACAATTAAAAAGTAAAAACCAACCTAACCAAAACCAAAAAATAATGAATTCAGAAGCAAAAAACCACCATAAAACTGGTGGTAGCAATTACGGTAGATTTTTTCTAATGCTCGGGTTATCTTTTATAGCCATGTACATTACCATGTACCTGAATACCTACGAATTTGATCATGTTTATTTCAGCTTGACCCGTTTTTATATGACCTGTTTGGGGATAGCGGCAATGGCGGTAATTATGTTGTCGTTGATGTTGAAAATGTATAAAAATAAGAAGAAGAATATAGCAATTTACGTGGGTAGCCTGGTGCTGTTTGTCTCTGCTTTAGGTTTAGTACGAGCACAACGACCTATTATTGGCGACGTTTTATATATGAAGGCAATGATTCCTCATCACTCTATAGCGATATTAACCAGTAAAAGGGCAGATATTAAAGATCCTGAAACCAAGAAACTAGCCGAGGAGATCATTGAAGCACAGAAACGCGAAATTGCCCAAATGAAGAAGATTATTTATCGTTTAGAGAACGTAAACAAATAAAATAACAAACTATGATATTGAAAAATTACTTTCTAATCCTACTGATATTTTTAGGTTTTTCGGGTTACAGCCAGGAAGAATTAGAGGCATCCGTAGAAGGAAACGTTGACGATCTGCCTGTGCGGGAATACACGTTGACCTTGCGGGAAGAACAGGTCAACAAGGCTGGCAAGCCGGTTATGGGTATGACCGTAAACGGTCAGATCCCCGGGCCCACATTAGATTTTAATGAAGGGGAATATGCCATAATTTATGTGAAGAATGAAATGAGCGTAGAGTCTTCCATTCACTGGCACGGTATGCTGCTGCCCAATTTTTATGATGGTGTACCCTACCTTTCTACCCCACCTATAGAACCCGGCAAAACCTTAAAATATGAATTTGCAATAAAGCAAAATGGTACCTATTGGTACCATTCCCATACGATGTTGCAGGAACAGAGTGGTGTTTTTGGTCCCATCGTCATACAACCGAAAGAAAAAACATTGGAGTATGATAAAGAGCAGGTTTTGGTATTGTCTGACTGGACCAATGAAAAGCCCAGGGATGTAATGCGGTTTTTAAAACGGGGCACCGAATGGTACAACATAAGAAAAGGAACGGCCACACCGCTCAACCAGGTTATTGCCAGGGGGGCACTGGGCGCACAGTTCGATTTTTGGAGGCAACGTATGGAAAGCGCGGATATTGCTGATATTTATTATCCTGCCTTCTTAATTAATGGCGAGGATAAAATTGAATACCCAGATTTTAAACCAGGTGAAAAAGTGAGGATGCGTATTATTGATGGTTCCGCCTCCACTTCATTTTGGATGGCCTTTGGCGGCCCAGACCCTTTGCTTGTCTCTGCAGATGGTAAAGATGTTGTTCCTGTTAAGAAGAACAAGACTTTTATTGCCGTTGCAGAAACCTACGATTTTATCGTGACCATACCGGAGAATGGCAAACTGGAATTTAAAATAATGGCACAGGATGGCTCCGGTACCGCAACTGCCTACTTAGGTCAAGGCCCTATCGTTGCCGCCCCTGACGTTACCAAACCGGATAAAATCGGGATGATGCAGCAAATGGCTAAAATGAAAATGAAAATGGGCGCACCCGCTTTAAAATTTCGACCAGGTAAAGACGAGCGATACGAGATGAAAGAGAAATGGGGGATGCAAATGGACAATAATTTGCAGATGGAAGGAATGAAGGAAATGGATATGATGAATATGGACAAGTCCAATATGAAAAATATGGAAATGAAGAAGGATAAAATGGACGGAATGCAAATGGATATGAAAAAGGATTCAATGCAGATGGACCGTTCCAATATGGTCGGGATGGATACGGAAAAGGATTCCAAAATGAATGAGGCCTCTGAAATGGAGGATATGAACAAGACGAACCCGACTGCCGGACGGGAAGTAATGGACGAAGCAGATGGCATGCAGGGAATGGCTATGTTTTCGCAATACAACTATGACTACCTGAAGTCGCCAGAGAAGACCAGCTATGATCCCGATGTGCCCGTAACCGAAATCCTACTGAACCTTACCGGGAATATGCAACGCTATATCTGGAGTATGAACGGTGTCCCTTTATCTGAGGCAGATAAAATAAAAATCAAGGGAGACGAGGTGACCAGGATTACCTTCAACAACCTGACTATGATGCACCACCCCATGCACCTTCACGGCCATTTCTTTAGGGTCATCAATGAAAATGGGGAATATTCCCCTCTAAAACACACGGTCAATGTACCGCCAATGCAAAAAGTGACCATTGAATTCTATGGCAATGAATACGGCGATTGGTTTTTCCATTGCCATATTCTTTACCATTTAGTAAGCGGTATGGCACGCATTGTCAGCTATGACACCCCTAGGGATCCAAGGCTAGAAGAATATCCGGTCTCCAAGCTTCTGGATGAGACCGATCAGTATTATTCCTATGGAATGATAGATGCGGCATCGCATATGACCACATTGAACCTGATATCGTCTAATATCCGAAATCAGTTTAGTTTCCGGGGGGAATATGGTTGGAACAAAAATATGGAGGTAGAAGCTGCTTATGATAGATACCTTTATGATTATTTGACTGTTTTTGGCGGTATAAATGTCGAAAACGGAATGGAGGATAGCCTCGATGAGATAACAACAACAGCAATAGCAGGTGTACGATATCTCACTCCTTACTTATTTACGTTGGATGTGCGAATGGACAGCAAATTGCGCCCGCAAATTAGCCTGAGCCGTGCGATCAGTATTTTTCCGCGAACAATATTGTTCGGAGTGTACGAGTACCAGGCAGATTTTGGGTGGGTAGATGAACTGCCTCAAGGAGATAATTTCAAAAAAGAGGTTACCTGGAGTACAGGTATTGAATATTTTTTATCCAAGAATTTTTCCTTGATGGGAAGCTATGACAACCGTTTTGGCGCTGGAGGCGGATTATCATTACGATTCTAAACAATATGGGAAATTATAAAGAAAACAGTCTAAGCCTGGTGGGTGCAATATCAATGGGAACCAATGTTATGATTGGTGCAGGGATCTTTGCGCTTCTTGGTCAAGTGGCAGAACTTTCTGGTGAGTATTTTCCAATAGCTTTTATTGTGGGTGGAATTATATCAGGATTTAGTGCTTATTCCTATAACAAGATGTCTAATGCGTATCCATCTGCAGGAGGTATCGCCATGTATTTGGAGAAAGCTTATGGAAAGGGACTTGTAACTGCTTTTGCAGCTTTACTGATGACGTTCTCTATGATTATTAATGAAAGTCTGGTGGCCAGGACCTTTGGTAGTTATACGTTGCAATTGTTCGATGCGCCAAAAGACAGTTATCTCATTCCCGTTTTAGGGGTGGGCCTACTCATTTTAGCCTTTGTAATTAATATTGCAGGCAATAAGGTAATAGGGAAATCCTCCCTTGCCATGGCGATCCTCAAAACCGGTGGGTTATTGATCTTTGCCGGAGGAGCTATCTATGCCTCGGGTTTTGTAGTATCAGATTTAGTACCTTCAGGAGATACCGGCGGGGAAAGGGGAGTAATGGAGTACCTTGGAGCACTGGCTTTATCTATCCTTGCCTATAAGGGTTTTACTACTATAACCAATAGTGGTGGTGAAATTGTGAAACCACACAAAAACGTGAGCAGGACCATAATCATTTCATTGCTTATTTGCGGGCTAACCTATTTACTGGTTTCCTGGGGGGTTATTTCCAATCTAAATATTCCTGAAATCATTGAGGCCAAAGATTATAGTCTAGCTGAAGCTTCCAGGCCATTATTTGGTCAATTTGGTTTAT
Organism: Autumnicola edwardsiae; assembly: GCF_031846505.1. Taxonomy (NCBI): domain Bacteria; kingdom Pseudomonadati; phylum Bacteroidota; class Flavobacteriia; order Flavobacteriales; family Flavobacteriaceae; genus Autumnicola; species Autumnicola edwardsiae. The sequence goes on along the minus strand of NZ_JAVRHP010000066.1, from coordinate 14,392 downwards.
GGTTTACCGTGGCTATTGCTATTATCGCCACTATTTCTGGAGTAATTGCCAGTGTTTTTGCAGTTTCAAGAATGACTGCTATGTTAACCGACATGAAGTTGATACCTCACAGTCACTTTGGTATGAAAGGGAGTATACAAAAGCATATGCTGGTGTATATTATAGTAATTGCCATTGTGCTTACTATCTTTTTCGACCTTTCCAGGATAGCCTCCCTTGGCGCAATATATTATTTGGTGATGGATATTATTATTCATTGGGGAGTGCTTACCAAAATGAGAAAGGACATAGAAGCCAAAGCTGGGATCGTAATAAGCGCAATAATTCTGGATGTGGTAGTTTTGGGTTCCTTCGTTTATATTAAAATAGAACGTGATCCCACCCTAATTTGGATAGCATTTGGTTCTATGTTGCTCATATTTTTAGGTGAAAAATGGTTTCTAAATCGAAAACCTCCAGAAAAAGGGGCGGTAGATTAGCTGTTAAGCAGCCTGCGACTTTTAAGTTGTCGAAGTATCTAAAATTTAAGCGGGGCTGTAACTTTCCTTGTGCTGAAATTGTTACGGATGCCATTCAAAATAATATAATGATGAAAAAAAACGTAAACAGAAGGAATTTTATACAAACTGCAAGCCTGGCAGCAGCAGGTTTCTATGTAATGCCTTTTTTTGCCTCCTGTAAATCGGATACCTCCACCCGGCATCCTGAGACCGTAAATAAAATGGACAAGGATTTTATTGCCGATTTAGATCTACAACTTACCGCATTACCTTCCCAGACCAGCATCTATCCAAACAGTAGTACCAAAACATATTCCTATAAAGCATCTATCATAAAAGGTAGCGAAGATAATTTACAAAATATAGAGGGTAGCTATTTAGGACCTGTTATTCGGGTAAAGAAAGGGGATAAGGTTAGGGTGAGGTATGAAAACCAGATTCCGGCCGAATCTATTGTGCACTGGCATGGCCTGCACGTGTCTCACGAGAATGATGGCCACCCAGAGCATGTAATAAGTGAAGGCGAAACCTACTATTATGAATTTGAAGTAATGAACAGGGCTGGAACGTATTGGTTTCACCCACATCCGCATAAACATACCGGGGAACAGGTATATAAGGGACTGGCAGGATTGTTTATCGTATCTGATAAAGAAGAAGGAAAATTAAATCTACCCCAGGGTGAATATGATATTCCCGTGGTGATCCAGGACAGGACTTTTAATGATAATAAACAGCTCCAATACCTGGGCGATGGAGAGATGGATCGAATGCAGGGTTTTTTAGGTGAGCAAATATTGATCAATGGTAAAATTGATAATACCCTGAACCTGGGCGCAAACGGGAAATATCGTTTAAGGCTCTTAAACGGTTCCAATTCCAGGGCTTATAAGTTGGCGTGGGACAATGGTGAACCTATCACAGTATTTGGTGTGGACGGGGGGCTATTGGAAGCGCCAAAAAAATTGCCCTATCTAATTTTAGGGCCAGCGCAGCGGGTAGATGTATGGTTGGATTTATCTCAACAGTCAGAAAATAGTCGTATTAAACTGGTCCATTTACCTATCCCACTGGACATGATGGGTGGTGGCATGATGAATGGCGGGATGATGGGAAATAGCAGTAGCAATCACTTGCCTTATGACACTCAGTTTGATATTCTGGAAATAAATGTGGGGGCTTTCGCAGAAAACAATGCTCAATTACCTGGTGAGCTCAGTTCTTTCAATACATTGGCGGCCACAGATGCCATCAATAAAGACAATCCCAGGACTTTCACCTTCGCTATGGGCGGAATGATGGAATGGACCATTAACGGTCGCACCTATAATGGCACCGAAGTAGCCGAAGAAGAGACCGTGAAATTAGATACTACCGAAATTTGGCGTATCAATAATGGAAACCAGTTTTCTTCAGATCCTGATGATGACAGCGGAATGATGGGCGGCGGAATGCATGGCAACGGCGGAATGATGGGCGGTCAGGGAGGCATGGGAAATATGATGCAAATGCCACATCCTGTTCATATCCACCAATTACAATTCAACATCTTAAACCGAAACGCTGATAAGGTAGATGATAAGCTTTGGGAAGCAACCAAAGACGGTTTTATCAACGAAGGCTGGCAGGACAGCGTTTATCTTTTACCAGGAATGCAAATGGATTTGATCATGCGATTTGAAGACTATAAAGGATTGTTTCTATACCATTGCCATAATCTGGAGCATGAGGATATGGGCATGATGAGAAACTTTAAAATAGTGTAGAAAGGACAGGATAAGGGAATTATAAAAAATAAAACTGAACGATGAAAATTTTATTAACTCTAAAACAAAGTAAAATGAAAACAATTGTAAAAACCTTAATGATTATAGTAGCAGTAGGAACATTGGTAAGCTGTAAATCAACATTTAACGCTTCTGAAGCAATGGATGTTCCAGACAATCGAAACGCTGTTTACCAGGAAATTATTTCGAACCCAAACCAATTCAATGAATTCATTGATCTGGCACAACAAGACGAAGGGGCAAGAAAACTCATGATGCAAAACCATATGCAAATGATGGAATCTGGCAAAATGAAAGCCATGATGCAAAAGAACCCGGGGATGAAAAAAAAGATGAAATCCCACATGGAGAAAATGATGGATGATCCTGAAATGAAAGAAATGATGGGGAAAATGATGAAGAAGAAAATGAAGGAAAATCCGGAAATGAAAGAAAAAATGATGCATGAGATGATGCACCAAATGGGGAATGATCCTGAATTAAGAAAAAAAATGATGCAGGGGATGATGAAAAAAATGAAAGAAAACCCGCAAATGATGCAGGATATGATGGAAAAAATGCATGATGATCCCGAGATGATGGAAAGAATGAAGCAACATATGGATAAAAAGAAAGGGGATGATTCCAAAAAAGAAGCCGGAAAACATGAACATAATCCAAAACCATAATTAGGGGATAATGATGATGTTTTGGTGGATTGTAATAGGGCTTATTGTCGTGGCAGCAGTCTTTCTGCCCTTAAGTAATTGGTTAGGTAAAAATCAGAGAACAGGCGATAGCCCTATACAAATACTTGAGAAAAGATACGCAAAGGGAGAAATAAGTAAAGAAGAATTTGAAGAGCAAAAAAATAATCTCAAAAGAAAATGACTTATGAAATACTATTTTAATAAAACGATAAAAGGAGATTTTGAGCAGGTAATTGATCAGGTAACCCGGGAACTGGAAAAAGAAGGCTTTGGCGTTTTAACTGAAATTGATGTTACTGGCACTTTAAAGAAGAAACTGGATGTGGATTTCAGAAATTATCGCATCCTGGGAGCATGTAATGCGCCTTACGCCCATAAGGCATTAGAGGTCGAAGATAAGATTGGCACCATGCTGCCTTGTAATGTTATAGTTCAGGAGAAAGAATCGGGCCAAATTGAAATTGCGGCCGTTAACCCTATAGCCTCGATGCAGGCTGTAGAAAATAAAGCTTTGGGAAAAGTTGCCCAGGAAATAAAAGGGAAACTCGAAAAAATTATTTCAAAATTATAGTTAGACGTTTTTAAAACTAACCAGATGAAAAATATGAAATTTATACTGTTGCTCGTTTTTATTGTAGGAATTAATTTTTCTTTAATGTCCTGTAGGGAAACCACAGAGACAGAGCATGACGATATGGATGATATGGAAATGCAGGATGAAGGGATGATGGAAGAAGATGATATGCAAATGGATCACGACTAGGATATGGATCTTGAAGGAGGTCACGATCATTAAACAACATATTTGATCAAAGTTTTTTGAAAATGGAGGGATTTTGTCTTAATATTAATTAGTTGAAAACTTCGATTCCTCTCCATTTTCTTTCCTACTTGCTTTATGACATATTTCTAATAACCAAAAAAAGATAACAGATGAAAAATTTTTTTCTCATATGCCTGGTTTCTTTGGTGCCAATTATGGTACAGGCTCAGGAAAATCATGAAAGCCACGAACACCCTTCAAACACTGAAGAACGAAATATTGAAAAGGATTCAATTCCTGCTCAAGATTTGGAGTCTAAAGAAACCAATGAAGAAAATTTAGAACAGCACAAGAATGAAGTGAAAGCCGGGTTGGACGAATTTCCAAACCTGCATCCTTTGGTTGTTCATTTTCCTATTGTCCTACTCATTTTTGGGGTAATTTTACAACTTATCCAAATTTTTATATTAAAACCTAATATGGATTGGGTGATTTTGCTTATGGTGGGTGTTGGCTTTATGGGAGCTTATATTGCCGGGGTATATGCCCATCCTCATACACATGATTTAACTGAAACAGCCAAAAGTGTGCTGGAACAACACGATAAATTTGCTGAATGGACTATCTATTCCAGTGCCATCGCGGCTACTTTAAAATTGGTGAGCGTGTTTTTACTTAAACAGAACCGCCTTTTTGAAATTTTAGTTTTTCTGGTGCTGGCTTTTTCAGCTTATTCAGTTTCAGAAGCTGGGCACTATGGCTCGCAATTAGTTTACCTTGAAGGCGTAGGACCACAGGGCAACTACCTGGAACCTGAAAAAACAAATGAGAATAGCAAAGACGAAGGACATTCGCATTAAATTGCATTTATGAGAAATTCTTTTTTAATAGGTTCTTTAGTGTCCGTGGTAGTGCTCACAATCCTTATATTGTGGCAGCCGAATTTATGGTGGGTAGCGGTTTTACTGCTTCCTGTTTATATTTTGGGCTTTAAAGATTATTTTCAAAAAGCGGACAACATACAGCGTAATTACCCTTTATTTGGTAGGCTTACCAATCTTTTAGAAGAACAACGCCACGTTTTGCAAGAAGCTTTGTTCCTTAATCGCACCGAGGGTATGCCCTTCAACTGGATCCAGAAAGAAATCGTTTATAAGCGGGCCGCAAACGCAAACAAGAATCAGCCCTTTGGCACCCAGTTATCTTATGAGAGTGTTGGCCGAGAACGGTTTTTGCATTCTACATTTCCGTCAAAGGAATTCCGGGATAATTTTCGTATTAATATTGGAGGCCCAAATTGTACTAAACCCTACAGCTCAAGTATTTTAAATCTCGGGGCGATGAGTTATGGCTCTATAAGTAAAAATGCAACTTTGGCATTAAATGCTGGGGCTAAAATTGCAAATTTTGCACAAAATACAGGAGAGGGAGGTTTAACCCCATATCACAGGAAATACAAAGCTGATTTAATTTTTCAATTTGGCACGGGTTACTTTGGTTGCAGGAATAAGGAAGGGGATTTTGATGCTAAAAAATTTAAAAAAATAGCTGAAGATAAACTCGTGAAAATGATAGAAATTAAAATCTCACAAGGAGCTAAGCCAGGTTTTGGTGCTATACTTCCTGCCAGTAAAAATACCAGGGAGATTTCAGAATATAGGGATATTGAAGCACATACAGAGATTCATTCCCCGGCGCACCACAGTGCTTTCAGTAACCCTAACGAGTTGCTTAAATTTATCAAAGAATTACGTGATCTTTCCTCTGCAAAACCTATAGGGATTAAACTCTGTATTGGTTTAAAACTCGAATTTGATGAGATGATTGAAATATTTTCGAAAAATAAAGAAAATAATTTTCCAGATTTTATTGCGGTAGATGGAGCAGAAGGTGGTTCTGGGGCTGCAAGCATGGATGGATTACATTGGGGCGGAACACCTTTAATTGAGGCGCTCCACTTTGTGGATATAACTTTAAAAAAATATAATCTGCGCAAACATATTAAGGTTATAGCTGCGGGAAAAATAATTTCTTCTTTCGATATTTATAAAACATTGGCAGTTGGGGCCGATGCTTGTTACAGTGCCAGGGGTATGATATTTGCCCTGGGGTGTGTCCAATCTTTAAAATGCAATTTAAATACCTGCCCTACCGGAATAACCACTATGGATTCAAAGCGGGTAAAGGCTTTGGTAGTTGAGGATAAGAAACACAAAGTGGCTAATTATCATAAAAACACCATTCAGGGTTTAAAGGAATTGTTACTATCAATGGGTATCTCAGATAGAAATGGAATAAACAAAACCAGTATTGTAAGAAAAATTAGTGAGTCGGATATTAAATCCTATAGTGAACTGTATAAATGATCTTTAACGACTAAAAGTAAATTTGTAATTGATTAACGTAGGTGAACGCAAACGAAATCGCAGACGTAAAAAGAATAATCTAATATATAAAGGTTAATTAGAATGGTGAAGAGAAAAACAGCTATGAAAATTCGTAAAGGCCATCGATACCTGGGAATCTTTATAGGAATTCAGTTTTTGATATGGACCATTAGCGGGATGTATTTCAGCTGGACTGATATTGATGAAATTCACGGAGATCAATTTAAAAAATTACCACCCGAGAACTCAAATTTTGAAAATCTCGCCGGCATTTCCACGCTCATTCCGGAAATGAAAATTCATAGTATTAGTTTAAAAGAAGTTTCTGGCGAGCCTTACTATTTTGTAAATAATGAAAAACTGGTACACGCACAAGATGGCAAAGTTATCGATGAAATTTCAGAAGAAGATGCCAGGAATATCGCGCAACGGTATGTAAAAGATGATTTTGAAATAATTTCAGTAGAAAAAATCAACGAAGTCGGGGATCATCATGAATACCGTAGTGGATCTTTTCCGGCTTATGTTATTAATTATGCCCAACCTAAAAACCTAAAAGCTTATGTGGGTGCTACCGATGCAAGTTTTAAAACGGTGCGTTATCGCGACTGGCGTTGGTTCGATTTTCTGTGGATGACCCATACTATGGATTACGAAGGAAGGGACGATTTTAATAACCTTGTACTACGTATTTTTTCTCTTATGGGCCTCATTACTGTCTTGAGCGGTTTTTTACTCTGGTATATTTCATCACCATTGGTAAGAAAATTTCAAAAAAAAATCAAACAAACCTAATTTTGAACATTAATAACGATAAAATCGGAAAATGAAAAAAATATTTAGAAGCATAACAGTTTTAAGTCTCATTGCTGGAAGTTTAGCGATATTTTCTTGTAAAAATGACGGAAACACAAAGGATGCCCCAAAGCCAATGCAAAATGAAATGCACCAGCCGGATTTGGATAAACAAGCTAAAGCAGAAACCTACAAAGGAGAGAAATTGCAAGCTGAATTTAAGGATAAAAAAACCTCTGATGTCTATAACCTCTATATAGATATTAAAGATGCGTTTGTAAATACCAATTCCCAAGCCGCTAGTGAAAAAGCAGCAGAACTTGCAAAAACCGCAGCCAATAAGAAAGGTATAGTGGCTATGGCAAATGAAATTGCAGAAAACGGTAATATAAATAAGTAGCGGGAAGCTTTTTCTAAACTTACAGAAGCTATGGAACCTGTTTTAAGGAATGCATTAGCCTCTGGAGAAATCTATAAGCAATACTGCCCCATGGCTTTTGAAGGAAAAGGAGACTATTGGTATTCAAATTCAAAAGATATTTTTAACCCATATTACGGAAATAAAATGTTAAAATGTGGCAGAGTTGAAGAAACAATTAAATAAGCTGTAAGAATAATTTGCTTGGTTTTCGGGCCTTGCAGGTTGCTCAAAAGTTTTGAATGAAAGTAAAAAAATTGTACATAAAAAATGTGGTGTGCCAAAGGTGCATTATGGCCGTAAAGGAAATTTTTAATAATTTGAATATTCCTTTTTCCGCGGTAAACCTTGGTGAGGCAATTTTAGAAAGAAAGCTTTCTGCTGTTGAGAAAGAGAAACTACAAACAGAATTTGAAAAATTAGGGTTCGATATCATTGAAAACCGTAATGAAAAATTAATTAACAAGATAAAATCTTTAATTATTAAAGAGGTTTATTCAGAAGGCACTTCAAACGATAAACTATCAACTATGCTTAATTCACACCTGCACCTTAATTATGGCCATATAACCCACATCTTTACAGATAGAGAGGGACAGAGTATTCAGCAGTTTTACAACTCGGTTCGAATTGAACGCGTAAAAGAGCTTTTAAATTACGATGATTGGAGTATCGTGATGATTGCAGATAATCTTGGGTATTCTTCAGCCGCCTATCTTTCAACTTCATTTAAAAAAGCAACGGGACTTTCCCCTTCAGGTTACAGGAAGTTACAAGTAAAAGACCGGAAAAGCCTTGATATGATCTAAGTTTTCCTTGGTATGGAAGTTTAACCAGGTTAGCTGCTCAAGAGACTACTTAGGTCAAATAAACTAAAGCATAAAATATGAACATTCTTTCAATTCTAGGCATACTTATTTATCTATTAATTGTGTTAGATGTTATTCAAACAACTCTTTCCTTACAGGGTGGGGGGTGGTTGACCAGCCGGTTTTCCCATTTTTTCTGGAAAGGATTTTTAAATATTTCTGGCAAAGACGGAAGTTCAAAATTTTTGAGTCATGCAGGTTATATCCTGCTTATTGCAATTGTAATAATTTGGGTCTTTGCCCTGTGGAGTAGTATGGTTTTGATATTATATTCCAATCCTGGATCAATAATTCAGAGTTCCACCAAGACCACTGCAGGATTATTGGAGGTAATATATTATAGCGGTTTTACCCTCTCCACCCTGGGCGTTGGTGATTTTATAGCTGCAGGAAATTATTGGAGGCTACTAACCACTATTTATTCCTTTACAGGTCTTATTCTTCTTACCATGTCGGTGACTTATTTTATTCCCGTTCTTTCAGCAGTTATAGACCAACAAAAATTGGGAATAAAACTTAGTACCTTAGGAAGTACACCGCAGGAAATTGTACTTAATTCCTGGAATAAAAAAGACTTTTCAAGACTGACGAATAAAATTGATGATATATCCGACTCTATTATTAAATACAGCCAGCATCATAGAACATATCCGGTTATTCATTATTTCCACAACCCGAATCAAAGTAACAATGTAGTTTTGCAACTCGCACGCCTATACGAGGCGTTAATTATCCTTACCCATATAATAAAAGAGGAAAACCAGCCCCCCTTAGAAGATATTCGGCCTTTGATTGTAGCTTTTGAAAATTATTTTAAAATTATATCTGAAGTTACCCATATCAATATTAAAGAAAAAAATCCTGCCAAAATTTCGGTTGCAATTTTACAGGAACAAGACCTGGTGCCTACCACAACGGTACAAAAAGATATAGAAGAAAATATTATGGAAAAACGCAGATTCTTCAAGACCTTATTATTGCAGGATGGCTGGAAATGGAGACAATTAGAAGAAAAAAAGACTTAAAATTTTAAGCGCTTTGTTAAATACCTTTAAAATTGAAAGATCTTAGCATAATTTTAAAACCCGATTTGGTTTTTAGTTTATAATTTCGACATAAACCATTAAAATTCAATATTATGAGAAATGAGAAATTAATTAATGCGCTTGGAAATTGTATTAACCATTGTAATTATTGTGCTGATGCCTGTCTTGATGAAGATAATGTAAAAATGATGAAAGATTGCATCAGAATTGATAAGGTCTGTGCTGAAGCCTGTGCTGCTTTAAATCAAATTTTAGCCACGAGCTATAGGGATGTGAACGCTTTGGTTGAATATTGTAAAAAGGTATGTCAGGATTGTGCAGATGAATGCGATAAGCATGATCATCAGCACTGTAAGGATTGTGCGCAGGCTTGTAGAGAATGTGTAGAAGCTTGTGAAGCTTATTTAGCTTAATTGTAGGTTATTTAAATAACTGGAACCCGGTTTAGGCCGGGTTTTTATTTACGATTTAGAAGGCTATTTCAGTTTTTGAACCTATCTATTTGAATACTACCTCTAATTTTTTGATGTTTCAATCGGTCAATTGCCAACTTGAGGTTTTTAATCTATAGTGTTTTGTGCTTCCGCAGTTCTTTAAAGCTACCTTTTATTTTTGCATATGCACTTAACGTAAAGTCGAGACGATTTTTTGCCTGAGAACTTCTTAATAAAATTAGAATAATCATAACTTTTGATTTTAGCTAATTAAGGAATAACTCCTAACTGGTGCAATTTAGACATATCATACAAGAATAACATAATGAGTGTAAATAGAAGAGATAGAAGAAAAAATAAAAATAGAAAAAGGGCAAAGTCCAAGAAAAATACTATTTCCAAAAAAGATAAAATTTATGGTATTCTTGCTTTGGTTATTTTATTTTTTGCAGCCGTATTTGCTGCCATCCTTGTTGCTTTTATGGCTTAAGAGTATATAAATAAAACCTAAATTATGACCAATATTCTTTATATTAAAAATATGGTGTGTCCACGCTGTATAAACTCGGTCGCGTTTATCTTAGATAAGTTGAAAGTTTCTCATGGTGTCATCAAACTGGGTGAAGTATATTTAGAAAAAGAATTAGATGAACATACAAAAAAACTTTTGAAAGAAGAACTTAGGAATTCTGGTTTTAGTCTCATAAACGATCGAAAAAGTCAACTTATCGAACAGATGAAAACATTGGTTATAGATAAAATCCATCATTCCAATGAGGCACTCGATATAAAATGGCCAGAATTTATAAGTGAAAAATTACATCTTGACTATAAGTACCTTAGTTCTTTATTTTCTGCTGTAGAGAGTATTACTTTTGAGCAATATATCATCAATCAAAAAATAGAACGCATTAAAGAACTTGTCATTTATAATGAATTGAATTTAAGCGAAATTGCATTTCAAATGAACTATAGCAGTGTTGCTTATTTAAGTAACCAATTCAAAAAGATTACAGGAATGACGCCTACACAATTCAAGAACTCCACTATTAGAAATCGAAGGAATTTAGATGATATATAGGATTAATTCACGAATCTGAAAATTTTACAAATCATTCGGCTCATTATACAATACTTCTAGCTTGTTATATGGCTAAATTTGTCTTGAACAAAACCAAACAGTCTTTACTATGGAAGCCGTAAATGTATTCGAACCCAAGGAAGAAAAGAAAACAGACAAGGGAACAAAAAAATCCTTTCCGGTTACTGGAATGACCTGTGCTGCCTGTGCCGGTAGTGTAGAATCCATTCTTTCCCATACCGATGGCGTGAACAAGGCCACCGTGAATTTTGCCAGCAATTCAGTATTGGTCGATTACGATGAAAATATTTCCGAAGAAAAATTACAGCAGGCACTACAAGAGGTGGGTTATGACCTTATTATCGATGTGAAAGACCCAGCAGGAGTACAACAAGAACTACAGCAAAAGTACTATCAAGACATAAAAAATCGCACTATTTGGTCAGCCATTTTAACGCTGCCCATTTTTATTCTGGGAATGTTCTTTATGGCTTGGGAACCCGGAAAATTGATATCGTTGGTGTTGACCGTTCCTGTTTTATTTTGGTTCGGGCGTAGCTTCTTTATCAATGCCTTCAAACAGGCCAGGTACGGAAAGGCCAATATGGATACGTTGGTGGCGTTAAGCACAGGAATCGCATTTCTATTTAGTGTGTTCAACACGCTGTTTCCTCAATTCTGGCTGAGTCGTGGTATCGAGCCTCACGTCTATTACGAAGCGGCAACCGTTATTATTACCTTTATTTCCCTTGGGAAATTATTGGAGGAAAAAGCAAAATCGAACACTTCTTCAGCGATTAAAAAACTGATGGGATTGCAGCCCAAAACGTTGAAGGTAATAGAAAATGGCGAAGAAAAGGAAATCCCGATTTCCGAAGTTCAAGTGGGTCAAACCATCTTGGTACGTCCTGGAGAGAAAATCCCGGTAGATGGCGAAGTATCAAAAGGCAGTTCGTATGTAGATGAAAGTATGATTACGGGCGAACCGGTCCCGGTCCAAAAATCCAAATCGGAAAAAGTATTTGCCGGTACCGTCAATCAAAAAGGAAGTTTTCAATTCACTGCAGAAAAGGTAGGCGGCCAAACCCTGCTTTCCCAGATTATAAAAATGGTTCAGGAAGCACAGGGAAGCAAAGCACCTGTGCAAAAATTGGTCGATAAGATTGCGGGAATTTTTGTTCCCATCGTATTGGGGATATCCATTATTACCTTCATCGTTTGGATGTTTGTTGGTGGCGATACTGCATTTTCACAAGCTTTATTGACTTCCGTAGCAGTATTGGTCATTGCCTGCCCTTGTGCGTTGGGGTTGGCGACACCAACAGCGATTATGGTGGGAATAGGAAAAGGCGCAGAGAACAATATTCTCATAAAAGATGCCGAAAGTCTGGAGCTTGGGCATAAAGTGAATGCCGTCATTCTTGATAAAACAGGTACGATTACCGAAGGTAAACCCTTGGTAACGGATATTATTTGGAATGATAAAAGTAATGATGAAACGAAATACAAACAAATTATTTCAGCGATTGAGGCACAGTCCGAACATCCATTGGCCGAAGCCGTGGTCAATCATTTTAAGGAACAAGGTGTTCGACCCACCGAAATCACTTCTTTTGAAAGTATAACGGGAATGGGTGTTGAAGCAGAATCGGAAAAGGGTATTAAATACTTTGTAGGTAACCATAAACTAATGGTCAAGAATGATATTCAAATCGATGCTGCCTTAATCAATGCATCCGAAAATCTTGAAGAACAAGCAAAAACGGTCATATTTTTTAGTAATGATGAACAAGTACTTGCAATCCTTGCCATTGCAGATAAGATTAAGGAAACATCCAAAAAGGCCATTGCCACGCTGCAAAATAAAGGAATTGAAGTTTATATGTTGACAGGCGATAATAATAAAACCGCATCTGCTGTTGGAAAACAAGTGGGAATAACCCATTATCAAGGGGAAGTAATGCCTTCCGATAAAGCAGCCTTTGTAGAGAAATTACAAGCCGATGGAAAAACAGTGGCTATGGTGGGCGATGGCATCAACGATTCCCACGCCTTGGCACAGGCCAATGTGAGTATTGCTATGGGCAAAGGTTCCGATATTGCGATGGATGTTGCAAAAATGACCCTTATAACCTCAGATTTGCAATCTATTCCCAAAGCGTTGGAACTATCAAAAAGAACCGTATTGGGTATCCGTCAAAATCTGTTTTGGGCGTTCATTTACAATATTATTGGTATTCCTATTGCAGCAGGCGTGCTATATCCTGTAAACGGATTTTTACTAGATCCGATGATTGCAGGAGCAGCAATGGCTTTCAGTAGCGTATCGGTTGTTGCCAATAGTTTAAGACTTAAACGAGTAAAACTTTAATATTAATTATAAATTCAAAAATTATGAAAACTTTAAAATTCAAAACAAATATCAATTGTGGTGGTTGCGTATCTAAAGTTACCCCCTTTTTAAACAAGCAGGAAGGTGTTGAAAGCTGGGAAGTGGATACGAATAATCCCGATAAGATACTGACCGTCGAAACTAATAGTGCTACCGAAGAGGAAGTGAAGGCTACTTTGCAAAAAGTAGGGTTCAAAGCGGAGTCCATAGATTAACACTTCTGAATAAGGATGGTTTACGTAATCCTCTTAGGTGTCGTCATTTTTTTTGCCGTTCATTTTTATAGAAAAGCGAGGCGACGGAAGGTCAAGCCTTTTCTAGAACATTGGCACGGGTCGTTGTTAGAAAATGTGCTCTATTATCGCAATCTTTCAGAAGAAAAGCAAAAGGTTTTTCAGCAGCGAATAACATCTTTTTGAAATCTCGATTTTCTATAAGCCAATTAACAGCTTGGTTTTCACTATCAAAAGTTCTGGTAACACTTACATCTGGCTTGGGATTGTTTACGAAAAATGAAATGTTGGAAGAATCATCAAGAGGTTGTCTGTCCGAAAATACATATTCTGTAACCTCATATTCCAGTGGTGGTTCATTTCGGAAAAATTGAACTATTCTATTTTTAATGTCTGCCATTATTCCCATATGTTAAAATGGAAACATTTGGTCAGTAAATTGTTTAAATATGTCGCTGGCCAAAGTCTTGTCAAAGGCTTTGGCTGCGACCAAATCACCAAGTTTTGACTTCAATAATTGGCCAAACGATTTTTTGCTTAGATGTGGAATGTCATTTCGTAACTCTTCAAACTCGTCAAAAATGATTTGTTGACCATATCCTGATTTTTTAATCTCGGATAATATCTCTTTCAAAAGTTCTTTTAATTCTTCATCAGAATCGCTGATTTTTGAGTAGTCAGGTACTTGGGCTTTTCTGGCTTGTTCAATGGCATACTTTCCCTCAAGTTTTAGTTTGGCATTTACCTCGCGACCATTCATAGTCTCAATGATGCCTCGTTCTTCAAGCATTCTACTATAGTCCCAATCCTCGCTACGACCATTTAACTTTACGCCGTTACCTTAAAGAATCCATTTAATAGAATGATATCTCCCATCATTATACAGTTCATATAGTTTAGAAAGTATAAGGTCAAGAATGCCTTCGGTATCAAGGTTTTTACGCTCTTCTAAATCAATGTCATCAGCTCGCACAATAGCATCTGAAATAAATAATATT
>NZ_JAVRHP010000065.1:0-18389 GCF_031846505.1 Autumnicola edwardsiae | reverse complement strand
AAATAATCGAAAAAATCAATAGACCTCAAGAACCTACAAAACCATTTCCCTATAATTCCGAAGAAATTTCCTTTTACAACGATATAGACAAAATAACTTTAGCAGGAACTCTTACTACACCAAAAAATAAAAAGGATTTTACAACCGCCATTTTGATAAGCGGTAGTGGACCTCAAAACAGGAACGAGGAAATAATGAATCACAAGCCATTTCTAATAATTTCAGATTATTTAACAAGAAATGGAATTGCAGTTTTAAGATACGATGATAGAGGAATTGGAGAATCACAAGGAGAATATTCAAAAGCAACTTCTAAGGACTTATCTAGAGATACAGAAGCTGCAATTAAATATTTAAAATCAAGAAAAGACATCAATAAAAATAAAATTGGACTAGTTGGACATAGTGAAGGTGGTTTAATTGCTCCAATGATAGCATCAAATACTAATGATGTTAGTTTTATAGTTCTTCTAGCTGGGCCGGGCCTGAAAGGGGGGCAACTTTTGTTGTTACAAAAAAAATTAATTGAACAAAAGAGTGGGATCAATGATACTGCTGTCAATAAAAGTCAAGAAATTTTTAAAGGTGCTTATGAAATCGTCTCAACTTTTAAAGGAAATGATGAAGAATTAAGAAATAAGCTTAAAGGATATTTCAATGAAAAATTAAATCATTCAATGGAGGATAGTCAAATAAATAGTTTAATTGAAAACATAACCTCGCCGTGGATGAAATACTTTATAAAGTATGATCCTTCATCTGCTCTAAAGAAAATTGATATTCCTGTATTGGCATTATTTGGAAAAAACGATTTACAAGTTCCAGCTGTTGAAAATTCTAAAGCATTCCAGGATTTTGGAAATAAGAACATTGAAATAATCCAATTAGACAATTTAAATCATCTTTTTCAAGAAAGTAAAACCGGAATGCCCAATGAATATTCCGAAATAGAACAAACTATTTCTCCCAAAGTTTTGGATATTATTTCAAAATGGATAATTGAACTCAATTAAAACAGTTGCGAACAACGATTCTTCACAAATAACGGGAATTAACGAAAAAGTGTGATGTTAGAAACCAGGAAAGAATACAACTAAAGCCGTCAAAACCGAGTTTTCCATTCCGCAACTGGCGATAATTAATAAGAAAAAATCTAAGTGAAAAATGAATAAAATTATTATAGTATTATTTCTAACACTTTTTGGAAATACAGTACTTGCACAAGAACTAGAAATACAGACTTTTGGAAACCAAAATAATAAAGCATTAATATTTTTACACGGTGGTCCAGGATACAATAGTGTGCCGTTTGAACAAGTTACTGCTAACGAACTTGCAAATAATGGATTCTTTGTAATTTCATATGATAGACGTGGAGAAGGTCGAAATGAAAATTTAAAAGCAGAATATACTTTTACACAAACATTAGAGGATTTGAACAAAATCTATCAAAAATACCAACTGAAAAAAGCAACACTAGTTGGTCACAGTTTCGGAGGTATAATTGCAACTATCTATGCTGATAAATATTCAGATAAAATTAATAATTTGATTCTGGTGAGTACTCCAATTTCAATGCAGGAAACATTTAAAAACATAATTGCATCATCAAAAGAGATATATACCGAAAAAGATGACAAAGTAAATTTGAATTATATAAGTATGTTGGAAAATATGGATAGTACAAGTTTAGAATATGCAACCTATAGTTTTATGCACGCCATGTCAAACGGATTCTATTCCGCAAAAAATCCAAATCAAAAAGCTGTTGAATTATATCAAAAGTTTAAAACAGATACTTTACTTAAGAAATATGCTTCAAAAAATGAATACTTAGCACCACAAAAATTTTGGGAAAATGAGCAGTACACTTCTATTTCAATAAAAAAGAATCTTGAAAGTTTACAAAATAAAAATGTTTCTATTTTTGGATTATATGGTAAAGAAGATGGACTATACTCAAAAGAACAAATAGCTTCCTTAGAGCATATTTTAGGTAATGAGAAAGTAAAATATCTAGAAAATTGCTCTCACAACGTTTTTATAGATCGCCAAGATGAATTTATAGATTCAGTGAAAAAATGGACAAATTAACTAATGACAGCATCGGTTCGTCGCACATAATGGGTAAAGTAGAAAATTTGTAATTTTAGAAACCAGGAAAGAAAATGGTTAATCCGACAAGTCCGCATCCCTACCCCTGCAACTTGTATTAACACGGCCGTGTGCTCAGATCCTATGAGAAAAAAACAAAGAATCTGGATACTAAGAGCAGTTTTGTTTATTGGAACAATAATCTCGTTGTACTTTGTTCCCTGGATTATGGTTCGTGCCTGGATTTCACCCTTACCTAAAACAATTCAAGAACAGGTAAACAAAGCGACCGGCTATGGATTTGATGGAATTATCGTTTATGTAGATGAGAAAGGTGCAAAACCATCATTTTATACTGCCGGGTATAACAACAGAGAAAATAAAAGCCCCGCCGATCCTGATCTGTTGTTTAAAATTGCTAGTATTGATAAACTTTATACTGCTGTTGCAGCAGCTAAGTTAGTAGATTCCGGAAAGTTATCTCTGGATAAAACACTTTCCACTTATTTTCCTGAACTGGCGGAAAAAATAGAAAATGCCGATAAGATAACCTTAAGAATGTTGATCAAGCATAGGAGCGGTATTCCCAATTTTACCGACACGCCAAATTTCTGGACTAATCCGCCAGAAAATAATCAGGAAGCTCTTGAAAGGATCTTTAATTTACCTGCCAATTTTGAGCCTGGTGAAGAATATGAATATTCCAACACCAACTATATGTTAATCTCAAATCTTATAGAAAAGGTAACAGGCGCAAGAAAATTCGAGTACATCAAAGCCAAAATCCTGAATCCACTTGGACTGAAAAACACCTTTGCTTCCATTCATGATGTCGATTTAAAAAGGCTAATGAGCGGGTATTATGTAGGTGTCGAAGAAGATATAAAAACAACGGACTATGGATCTATGTTGGCAACGGCAGAAGATGTAGGAATATTTTTGAGAGCATTAAATGACGGTTCTCTTTTTGAAGGTGAGGAACAGGAGATCTATTCTTCTATCTACGAGTATAATCATACGGGGCTTATTCCCGGTTATCAAAGTATCGCTAAATATCACAAAGATATCGATACGGTAGTTATTCAATTCACAAACACCACTAATTTTGAAGGATACAACTGGGGCTTATCGGAAATTATGTATAACCGCATTGTAAAAATTCTCAGGAACAAATATATATTGTAGTTTATATACCGAAAATTGCCATTTTTGAAGATGCACCTCATTTTAAAACACTTTCCCCTAGATAACAGCTTATGAAAAAACTATTCCTCTGCCTTTTTACATGTTTCCTGGGAAGCATTTATTCCGCATCTTCTCAAAATGTCTATTTGTTATACGATAAAGCTGTTCCCAAGGCAGAATATGCCGCCAAAATGCTGGAAAAAGCCCTTTTAGAGCAGGAGTATTCCGTTTTGGAGGAACAAACGGGTTATGATTATCTAATCAGCATAGCAGTAAATACTGTTAATCTTGGCAGTGAGGCATATTCTATTATTCCGGAAGGAAAAATCATCACAATTTATGGAGGCGACCACAGAGGGATGATCTACGGGAGCCTTTCGGTTGCTGAAAGTATACGAAACGGCACTTCACTTCAGAATATTAAAAAGAGTAGCGAAAGCCCGCACAATGCACTTCGGGCAATAAAGCATAACACTCCGTGGTATACCTACCGGCCAAGTTCTGCGCTGGATTTGCATTATGAGACTGTCCGCGATGTGAAATACTGGGAAGCTTTCCTGGACATGATGGCTAAAAATCGCTTTAATTCACTTTCCTTATGGAACCTTCATCCGTTTGTATATATGATCAAACCGAAGAACTTTCCGGAAGCGAGTCCGTTTAGTGATAAAGAAATGGAAGAATGGAAACATTTACACAGCGAAATTTTCCGAATGGCAGATGAACGTGCGATCGATACCTATATTATTCCGTTTAACATCTTTGTAAGTCCGGAATTTTCCGAAGCTTATAATGTGGCCCAAGAAAACGTTTACCCAAATTATTACGTTCCGGGCGACACTTCAGAAATTGTGAAGCGCTACACACGGGAAAGTATAACCCAGGTATTCCAGGAGTATCCCACGCTTACGGGAATTGGCCTTACACTTGGCGAGGGAATGGCAGGAATGACGCCACAGCAACGCGAAGACTGGATCTATGAAACTTATATTGAAGGGATGCGCCAGGTGGGCCGGGATTTAAAACTTGTACACCGCATTCCTTTTTCAAGTACTTCAGAATCTTTAGGAAAAACAAGTGTAGAGCTGGAACAATTGACGAGGAATGCTATAGAAAGAGAGGCAGGCCTGGATTTTATAGAAGGACCCATCTGGGCAGATTTAAAGTACAACTGGTCCCATGCACATTCCACTCCGCAGTTGGTAAAAGTACACGGGGGCGAGATGTTTGACACTTTTTATAATCCCGAACCCGAAGGGTACAAGGTCACCTACACGGCCCGGAATGAAGATTTTTTTGCCTTACGCTGGGGAGTTCCAGGTTTTATTCGGGAGCATATCGCCCTAAATAGTCAAAGCTATATCGGCGGATATTTTATAGGCTCTGAAACCTATATTCCTGCGAAAGATTATTTTACAGCCATAGATGCGCCGGTAGACTGGAATTATGCTTTTGAACGGCAATGGCTGTTTTACAAGCTTTGGGGAAGGCTGCTGTATAATCCTAAAACTCCCGATGATATTTTCCAGGCCGAATTTAATGAGCGTTATGGCAGCCAGGGAGACAACCTGCTTCAGGCTTACTCCCTTGCTTCCGCTACACAACTGCGCCTCGCCTCCCTCTACGATTCGAGATGGGATTTTACGCTTTACGGCGAAGGTTTTATGGCTCTTATTGGTGATAACACGCAGTACATTTCCGTAGATCAATTGATAAGCCACCCTACTTTAGATCCAGACTACGTGTCTGTCAAAGATTTTGTTGAAAAACGTGCTTCCAGAGGATCTTTTGAAAAAGATGCAGTTACTCCGCCTGTTCTGATCGATATGCTGGAGGCAGACACCCAGAAAGCTTTAAGTTTAGTTGAAGATATTAATACCGAAACTAATGCCTCGTTAATGTATGAAGTTGCAGATGTTAAAACCTGGTCATATTTAGGACTGCATCTTGCTGAAAAACTGAAAGGAGCTGTAGCGCTACAAACCTATAGGATTAAAGGCGGAGCAGAAAACAAGCAAAATGCCGTAAACCATCTGGAAAAAGCATTGGATTACTGGGATAAGGTAATTAAAATCACCCGCCCGATTTACAAGGACATGCCATTAACCCACTATAACGGAAGCAGCCACGACAGGAATAAAGATAATCTTTTCCACTGGGCGCTTATACGGCCTGAAGTTGCACAGGATATTGAAATTGCAAAAAATGCAACGGTTAATGGAAGTAACTAACAGTAATCTTCTCTAAAAGAATTTTGGATCAATTGAAGACTAGAGGGCGATAATTGCCAATTTTGAGGATTGATTACAATTGAAATTAAAGACCTGGAAAAATCGAAAGAACTACCCAACAGGAAATGACCAACGGGCTTTGAAAAAAGAAATGTAGTTGCCATAAGATAGTCAGGACTGACTATCAGAACAAGCGGCTACCTTATACCGAAAATTGCCATTTTTTATCATCGGCTAAAAGTCAGGTAATCCTGCTAAGCGCCTGTACTAAAAGCCTAGACCAGCGATTATTCAGCAAAAAACCTCATTAATCCAAAGATCAACAAGGTTTTGCTTTTATAAATAATTAAATTGTAGCCTCACCAGGAATCGAACCTGGATCTAAAGTTTAGGAAACTTCTATTCTATCCATTGAACTATGAGGCCAAAACGGAGCACAAAAATAATAATGTTTTCAGAAATACATCAATTCAGGACTTAAATCTTGCACAATTTTAGAAAACTTAGCCCTTTTTCAACCTAAATTAGACGAAAGATTTTGAGCAATGAAAGTTTTGACCACAATCACGGCGGGTATTTTATTTTTTCTTGCAGCCACATGCAGCAATACGGGCGGGGATAATTCCGCACTTCTGGAGGTTACGGGTACACTTGAAGCTACCGGAATAACTTCTTACCAGTACGGTACCCATACGTTAACTTCTGCAGAAAAAACCTATGCTCTAAAAAGCAACAATATCGATCTTTCAGACTACGAAGGTGAGATTGTAACCCTTTCCGCAGAAAAAATAGAGGGTTATCCTGTAGAAAATGGGCCCGAATACCTCGATGTTCAAAAGATTGCAAAGGAGCGCTGACTTCTTTATCTGGTTAATCCGGTTATATTTGCAGAAAAAGTAAAAAATGTTCAAAAAGCTTAAACTACTTCTAATCCCTCTTTTCTTACTACTAAATTTTCATGCTTCTGCACAGGTCAATGAAGATAAAACCGGTGCATGGTATATGTACTTTTGGAATACTCAATTTGAAGGGACTAACTGGGGAATACTGGGAGATGTACAATATCGTAACTGGAATCTGGGCGGCGACCTGCAGCAATTGATTCTTCGTGGCGGACTTTCTTATTCCATACCCAAATCTAATTTTCGGTTTGCACTGGCGTATGGCCATTTTATTTCTGGTGCCTATGGGGAAAGCGATGCTACATTTATTGAAAACCGAATTCACCAGGATGCCCTTTTTTCTCACGATTTTAACAGCAGATTTTTCTTTACCCATCGTTTAAGATACGAACAGCGCTGGGTGGAAAATCAGGATTTCAGGACAAGATATCGTTACAGCCTCTTTCTAAATATTCCGCTAAACCAGCAGAATCTCGGAAAAAATGCAATCTATCTCGCGCTTAACGACGAGGTTTTTCTCAACGGACAACAACATATTGGCAACGGCCAAACTGTGGAAACTTTCGACAGGAACTGGTTTTACTCGGGGTTGGGCTATTCTGTTCTTGATAACCTGAGAGTACAACTGGGATATATGCACGAGTCCAGCAACGCATTTAACAAAGGTCAGCTTCAATTAAGTTTATTCCATTCTTTCTAAACTTATTACAAGGATTCTATATCTTTAAGCTCACGTTCATTATCATGAGAAAAATTTTACTTTTATTACTTTACACAGGCATGAATTTTAATTCCGCTTTTGCGCAAAATCCGGAAATTAGCGGAGATGCCTTTGCGCATACCTATTCCATCGTTGCCCGGGACACCGTTACCGGTGAGATGGCTGTTGGGGTGCAAAGCCACTGGTTCTCTGTGGGCCCTCTTGTTTCCTGGGGAAAATCTGGTGTTGGTGTGGTCGCCACCCAATCTTTCGTTAATCCTGCTTATGGTCCAAAAGGCCTGGATTTAATGGAACAGGGAATAACGGCAGATGAAGCATTGGAATTACTTGTAAATAATGATGAAGGAAGGGCTTTTCGCCAGGTTGCTTTTCTGGATATGGAAGGAAATACAGCCGCCTTTACCGGAGAAAATTGCGTGGAAGCTGCCAGCCATATTACCAGAAAAAACTTTTCTGTACAGGCCAATATGATGCTGAACGACAAAGTTGTTCCCGCAATGGCCGAAGCTTTTCATCTTAACGGAAACCTTCCTTTAGCTGAAAGGGTTGTGGAAGTACTTAAAGCAGCTCAAAATGCAGGAGGCGATATCCGCGGAAAACAGTCTGCCGCACTTATTGTTGTAGGCCCCGAAAAAGCAGAAAATTCCTGGGAAGATAAGAAAGTTGATTTAAGAGTTGATGATCATCAGAATCCCGTGGAGGAACTGGCGAGATTATTAAAAACTGCCCGTGCCTATGAATATATGAACCGCGGAGATCTTGCCGTGGAAGAAGGAAATATTGATAAAGCACTTAAAGCATATGGAACTGCAGAAAAAATGTTTCCCGGGAACCTGGAAATGAAATTCTGGAAAGCGGTTGCCCTTGCCAACAGCGGGCGCTTAGAGGAAGCAAAACCTGTTTTTGATACGATCTTTGCCGAAGATGAAAACTGGCGCACAATGATTACCAGGCTTCCCAAAGCAGGTTTATTGGAACTTTCTGAAGAGGAAATAGAAGAGATTATAAATTAAAATTTAAAAAGAAAAGTTATTATGAAGAATATACTCAAAAATGCAATTTTTAGCATACTAAGCATTAGCCTGTTTAGTATGGTTTCCTGTAAAGATGCTGAAGAAGAGCAGCAGCCCCAGGAAGCGCAGCAGGAAAATGCTGTGGAGTCCAGCTATTTGAACAAGGAACAATCAGAATCCAATGATGCTGAAGTAGCTTATAATCCGGCTCACCGGCAACCAAATCACAGGTGCGATTTGCCGGTGGGAGCGCCACTTGACCAGGCAAGACAGCAAAATACCGCAACAAATACTTCCGGCAACACCTCTCCGGTAAGGCTTAAATCTGCAACTCCAAGAATAAATCCGCCGCACGGGCAACCGGGCCACGACTGTTCTGTAGCCGTTGGTGCAGAATTAAATTAAGTAAAAACATTCTGAAAAGCAGCTCATAATACTCCAAATAAGGAGGTTATGAACTGCTTTTTATTTTCTTTTCAGATTGACTTGCCATAGTGCTTTCAGCTTAAAAATAGCGGCATTTTAAGTATCTTGCTCCCGAAATTTTCAATTTTATACAAGAAGATGGTCCACCAAAAATTTTCTGTAAACCTCCAAAAAAGTCTGCTTCATTTTTTGCCCATTATCGGCCCTGGTTTTTCAGGTTTTGGCCAAGATATTTACTTTAATTATAGTACTGAAGAATGGAGGAGAAATTCAGGAAATACAGCAGTTGGACGTATGAATGCAGAAGGATCCCAGAATTGTGTAATAAAAGCCTACTTAAGTAATGGATATTGAATTTGTACGCAGGCAATTTCCTGCCCTGCAGCGTGATTTTGTGTTTATGGATAATGCCGGAGGATCGCAGGTGCTGGGAAAAGTGATAGAGCGTATTTCCGGTTATCTTACCCATCATAATGTGCAATTGGGTGCATCTTATAAGGTTTCCCGGGAAGCCGGAGAAAAGCTTGCTTATGCTACAAAGCAAATTTCAAAATTTGTAAATGCCTCCCGGCCCGAAGAAGTGGTTATGGGCCCTTCGGCTTCTATGTTGTTGAGAATTTTAAGTTTATGCATTAGTAAACAATGGAGAAAAGGAGATGAAGTAATTGTAACAAATACAGATCATGAGGCCAATGTTTCCTGCTGGACAGATCTTAAAGAAAAAGGCATCACCGTTAAAATCTGGAAAGTAAATCCTGATACCCTTCAGCTGGATATCAAGGATCTAAAAGCACTGCTGAGCAGGAATACAAAACTCGTAGCTTTTACTCACTGCTCCAATATTTTGGGGACTATTAACCCGGTAAAGGAGATTACCAGCCTTGTTCATAAAGCGGGAGCTCTGGTATGTGTAGACGGGGTGGCTTATGCCCCGCACCGTAAAATTGATGTCCGGGAGCTGGATGTTGATTTTTACGTTTTTAGCTGGTATAAAGCCTATGGCCCTCATCTCGCTATGATGTACGGAAAATACAATCAGCTTTTTAAAATGGACGGAATTAACCACTATTTTTTTAAAAAGAAAGATGTTCCTTATAAATTTCAGCCTGGAAACTTTAATTTTGAACTCACCTATAGCCTTCTTGGTTTAACCGAATATTTTGAAGAAATGTACAGGCAGCACACGCCAAAATCTGCCGCTGTTCCTTTTCAGAAAAAGGTTGAAACAGGCTATGATTTAATTGCCGGCCATGAAGAGAAGCTGAGTGAAATTTTGCTTCAGTATTTAAATACAAACCCAAAAGTGCGTGTTATTGGTACTACCGGTTTTCGGAAAGAAACACGCGTTCCCACCATTTCTTTTGTACATGCTGAATTAAAAAGTGATGCCATTGTAGAAAAAGTGGATGATTTCAGGATCGGAATTCGTTTTGGAGATTTCTACGCCAAAAAGCTCATTGAAGATCTTGGTCTCAAAGCGAAAAATGGTGTGGTAAGGGTAAGCCTGGTGCATTATAACACGCAGGAAGAAGTGAAACGGCTTGTGGAAGTATTTAAAAAGATTCTGTAAAAGGTCAGTACCTGGAAATGGCAATTTTCGGACTGTAGAGAAGAAAAAGAGTTAAAAAGTGAAGGAGTGAAAGAGTGAAGAGTTGATTTGCCGGCTAGCATTTCTTACTTTCCAATCTTGAGAGCATCCAAAAATGGCAATTTTCGGCCTTCGGTTTAGCCACGGATACACCAATGATCTTTAATTTTTCCCGCAGATCACGGTGATTTACGCAGAAGAAATTCTTTTAATTCAGAAAAGGAGACAGCTCAAAAATGGCAATTTTCGGCCCATAGCTTTTTCCGAAGGCACCTCATGCATTGAGTAGTTCACAATAAAATACTCAAATCGCACAAATTTGTTAGAACACTGTTGTAACTTTAAGGCTAATTCTATATTTTTCAACAACTATGGAAGCAAAGCTGGTTCAAATCGGAAATTCAAAAGGAGTCATTATTCCTTCTAAGCTTTTAAAGCTAATTGGCCTTAAAGAAAAGGTGAAAATCGCTATAGAGGAAAACAAAATTGTTATTTCTCCCACTGAAAAGAAAGTGCGGGAAGGATGGGAAGAAATGATCAAACAGGAAATTGAGAAAAACGGCGCCCCAGAAAAACTGATTCCGGAAATCTAGAGTAAATACAGGTTTTTGGCCTTTACTAAAATTTACATCAATCTGAAAACGGAATAGCTTCAGAAGAAAAAAAGCCGCTGAAAACGTAAAAAGACCGGTGCCTTAGAATGGCAGTTTTCGACCTACAGTATTCCATTTCCTGGAAAAAACTATAAATCAAAAAAAATGAGCGAAGTAGAAATAATTCCCGACTCCGCTCAATGTTACATTTAATTATTTTATCAGCTTACTTTTCCAAAGCCTGTTTTAAATCTTCAACAAGATCGCCTTCATCTTCCACACCAACGCTTAAACGTATAAGAGAATCTACCACGCCGGTTTTTGCACGTTCTTCCATTGGGATGGAAGCATGCGTCATACTTGCAGGATGACCCGCAAGGGATTCCACACCGCCAAGTGATTCTGCAAGGGTGAATACTTTCAGGTTTTCAACGACTTTTACAGCACTTTTTAAAGTGTTTTCAGAAGTGGTAAAAGAAATCATCCCGCCAAAACCGCTCATTTGTTTCCTGGCAATATCGTGGTTTGGATGATCTTCAAAACCTGGCCAGTAGACTTGAGCTACCTTGGGATGTGACTTCAGAAATTTTGCCACGGCTTCTCCATTTTCGCAATGCCGCTGCATTCTAAGATGTAAGGTTTTTATTCCGCGGAGAACAAGAAAACTATCCTGCGGACCTGCCACACCGCCGCTGGCATTCTGAATAAAATAAAGCTTTTCTGCCAGTTCCTCGTCCTTAACCACAAGGCTCCCCATCACCACATCGCTATGGCCTCCCAGGTATTTGGTAGCACTGTGCATTACAAGATCTGCTCCCAAATCCAGTGGTTGTTGCAGGTAAGGTGTAGCAAAAGTATTATCTACGCCCAAAAGAAGTTTATGCTTTTTAGCAATTTTAGACACAGCCTGGATATCTATAATATTCATCATGGGATTGGTTGGCGTTTCCACCCAGATGAGTTTTGTATTTTCATTGATATACTGCTCTATATCTTCAGAATTATGCATTGAAATAAAACGGAATTTAATCCCGAAATTTTCAAAAATAGAAGTAAATAAACGGTAAGAACCACCGTAAAGATCGTTGGTAGAAATAATTTCGTCCCCGGGCTTAAAAAGTTTTATAACCGCATCTATCGCAGCAAGGCCAGATGCAAAGGCAAGGCCGTATTTACCATTTTCTATACTCGCAAGGGAATTTTCTAAAGCTGCTCTTGTGGGATTCCCGCTACGGCTATATTCAAAACCTTTATGGCCGCCCGGCGTGCTTTGTGAATACGTACTCGTTTGGTAAATTGGAGGCATTACAGAACCGTAAGCAGGATCTGTATTTTCCTGCCCCCCGTGTATTGTCTTTGTATTAAATTTCATCTGTCTTAAATTTTTTTCCGGCTAATTGTTCAGCTCTAAACAAGCCGGCAATTATTAAAAATCCGTTAAGGATTTAGTTGTTTCCCTCCAAATGTACTACAGATGTTGGGCAATCACAAAATTGCATGTATCTTTATCATTAACTTTAACACCCTCCTTTAAGCCGTGAGAAAAATCTTTTTAGTCCTTGTTTTTGCAGTACTTTTCACGGGTTGTGAAGAGGAAGAAGAAGCTCTTAAATTTTCAAATTACGCCGTAGAAAAATCGTATGAAGCATGTAATCCTGAAGAAGGGAATTGCACCTTTATTAGCGTAAATTATCCTGTTGCCGAAGGGAAAACTGAGGCAGCAAAGCGCATAAATCAAGAAATCACCAACCATATAATTGAGGTTGTGGATTACCGGGATGAAAAGAAAATAGAATCTGTTGAAAGCCTTGCCGATAGGTTTATCAAAAATTTTGAAGATACGGCAAACGATTTTCCGGAACAGAACATCCCCTGGGAAGCTTCCGTTTTGGGAGAAATTTCGTTACGTACAGAAGAATTAATTTCCTTCAGGTTTAATTCTGAAATATTTACCGGGGGCGCACATGGCTACAGCAGCGTTTCCTTTTTAAATTTTAATTCCGAAACCGGAGCGCTTTATTCCCATGAAGAACTGTTCACTTCAGCATTTAAAGATTTTTTTGAAGAGAAATTCCGCGAAGATCAAAACATTCCGCAGGACGAACCTATTAACAGCAACGGATTATTTTTTGAAGATGACCAATTTGTGCTTCCTCAAAACATAGGATTTACCCAGGACGAGCTGGTTTTGCATTATAATGCCTATGAAATATCGTCTTATGCCGATGGTAATATTATTTACAGATTTCCTTATGCTGAAGTAGAAGAATTTTTAAAAGTTGGCTTGCAAGAAATTCCTGTTGAGTAGGATTCTCCACCCGGAAAACTTTCTTCTGCCGCTTAAATGTTCTTAATTTGCAAGAAAGCTTCAGTTAAAATTCAATACAATTAAAATGAAGAAGATTTACCACCTCTCGGCCTGTGATACCTGCAAACGGATATTGAAAGAACTGGACCCGCCCACGTCCTTTATCCTTCAGGATATTAAAACCGAAAAAATTACGGAAGAGCAACTGGAAGAAATGCAGGAACTTTCGGGAAGTTATGAAGCTTTATTTAGTAAAAGGGCGAAATTGTACAAGGAAAAGGATCTTAAAAATAAAGACCTGGACGAGAATCAGTTTAAAAACCTTATCCTGGAGCATTATACCTTCCTAAAACGTCCCGTGGTTATTTATAACGATGAAATTTTTATAGGAAATTCAAAAAAAACTGTAGAAGCCGCTAAAGCTTCTATCCATGAGTAGCAGGGCACTGGCCGTTATTGCCGCCATTCTTGCCAGCACGATCTACGGCATTAATCACACTGTTGCCAAAGGCGCTATGCCGCTTTATATCGAGCCCTTTGGGTTTATTTTTCTAAGGGTTTTTGGTGCTGCAATCCTTTTCTGGACCATCAGTTTTTTTGTGCCACGCGAGAAAATTGCCATTTCTGACTGGCCGCGTATTTTCGCCTGCGCCATTTTTGGAATGGTGGTAAACATGCTGTTTTTCTTTAAAGGCCTAAGCCTCTCCACGCCCATAAACAGCTCGGTAATTGTCACCCTTTCACCTGTAATGGTACTTATTCTAGCTTCAGTTTTAATACGGGAAAGGATCACATTATTAAAGGCTTTGGGCATTATTGTTGGCCTTGCAGGTGCACTTGTACTCATTCTTTTTAGCACCACCAGCAAAGAAAATGCACCAAATATTCCATTGGGAAATATCCTGTTTATCATTAACGCCCTTTCCTATGGATTGTACCTCATCATCGTAAGACCATTAACCGCAAAATACGGTGCGATCACGCTTATGAAATGGCTTTTTTTAATAGGTGTTATTATCAATTTTCCTATTACCATTGGTGAATTTGCGCATGTGAACTGGACAGGCCTCCCTTTTGAAGCGGTCTGGAAAATGGCTTTTGTCGTGCTGGGAACAACCTTTGCCACTTATTTACTGAATATTTATGCCCTAAAACAGCTCTCTGCCTCTACCATAAGTGCTTTTATCTATCTGCAACCGCTAATTGCCATAGTTTATGCCATAGCAACGGGAGCCGATACGATGAATTGGACAAAAGGCATTGCTGCAGCCCTGGTTTTTATTGGCGTATATATGGTAACCATTAAAAAGACGAAAGTCCGACCTTAGTTTCTAACCTGAATTTCTTCGGAAAAGATTGTGTTTATGATGACGGCTCTAAATTGGCAATTATCATCTTTCTGAAAAATGATCGGCCAAAAATTCCGGATAACTGCAGGATTTCAGGTTTTTTAGGTGTGAAGTTTTTAGCTGAAGTTCATCGAGGGCAAGCTGTAAATTTTCTGCGGAATTATTTTTACTGCTGAAGGCCTCCAGGCCAAGCGTAAAACCGGTAATTTCCAGCGACGGAATTTCTAAACGTGTAAATTCGGCGTCAACACCTTCTTCTATATTTTCTTCTGAAGTAAATGTCACCTCCTTGTTCGCAGTAATTTTATAGGATTTCCTGTGGCGGTTTTTGGTCATTTTCAGCCAATCACCAAGTAAATCTGAACTTACGGAATTCAGGATATTTTCTTCTTCAGCATAGCTCCATTTGCTCCAGTGCTGGATGATCCCATACTCAAGCTTTTCGTCACCGGAAACTTTTACTTTTAGTTCGTGTTTTCCTTCCCTGATTTTTATCCCGGAATTTGGTGTGTTTGAATTTAAATAAAAGTCGGTTCTTTCTTCTTCAGGATTTCCCGGCCCGAGTTTTTGAAGGCTTTCGAAGATACCCCAAAGGACCTGCTTCTCAAGGGAAAACCACCTGATTTCTGAAGTTTTAAATGGCATAATTTAGCTTTTGGTTAAAAAGTGATCGTGGAAGTCAATTATTTTAAATTTTGAAAGTTGTATTTTGAATAAAAAGCCTCAGAAATTTTCTTCGTCGTCTTTATTATCCCTCTGTTAATTGCAACCACTAATTCTCAAATAAAATAAATAATCTCCCGCTGATAGCGCAGATTCACGCAGAAGCGATTCATCGTCTATATTTAAGTTGCCATTATGATCATGCCTAAAAAAAATGGCAATTATGGACATTAGAAAAAGCTCTTCAAAGCCTTTTGCTTGACACATTTTCAACAATTTCAGCTAAACTGCTTTCCATCGGCGTGTTCTTTATTCCGGTTTTACTACGGAAATATTCCACCAGTTCCTGATTATCCAGATCGTAAATTTCTTTTAATCCCGAAATAATAGTAGAAAGATAGGCCTTATCTGGCGGATTAATTTCATCCTCAAGATAATGTTCACTGGTAAAGCTGAAAATTGGTTTTTCATCCCGGTGACCAAGACAAATCAATTTCCCGTACCTGCCGCCGGGAGAACAAATAACAGATCCCTTCTCAATCAGCTCCCCAAATTCTATAGCCAGCTCGCCTTCCATCTTCAATTCCTGTTTTACAAGATCTGTAAACTGGTCGCTGCCAATTAAATACTGCCGACCAAGAGTGACCGCTTCTTCATTGTGGCCAGGCTTTAAAAATCCAATTCCGCCGCCACTCCAAGCCGGAGATTCCTTGGCAAAATATAAATCCCGGTTTATGGTGATGGGATGATTTTCTTTAGGCGCCGCCGTGTCGGTACAACCTTTATAGTTGGTCAACGCTCCGGCCGGCGTACCGCCCTGGATGTAACATAAAAACCGCTTTTCCTGAATATTGGAACCGTAGCAGGCATACCAGACTTTATCAATTTCATACTCCATACCTAGCAAATTCTAAAGTTCTGAAGGATCTATGTCCTGCGGTTTTTTTCCGAATTTACGGGTATCTTCTTTGGTGAGGACTTTAAAATCTTCAGTATGTTCGAGTCCGTTTAAATTTTCGAATAAGGCTTCAGGAAGTTTAGTGAGCTTACGCTCCTTAAGGTCAATCCACGCACCCATCATTTCACAGCTGGCGAAGTTGCGGCCTTTATGGTCATAAAATTGATGGATAAATTCAAAGTACATTCCGTCTTCAGACAAGCCTTTAAGCTGCAGGCTCACTTTTACCGGCATTCCCGCAAAAACCTCTTTAAAATAATAAATATGCTCATAAAACACCACCGGACCAATATTGTGCTTGGCCATTTCCTTCTGGCCAAAACCGTTTTCTATTAAAAACCCCATTCGGGTGTGGCTCATAAAATTAACATAGGCGGTATTTGCCAAATGTCGGTTCGCGTCTATATCGCTCCAACGAATTTCAAATTCTTTCGTGTACATGCTTCAATTTTTTATAAAACTAAGAAACTTTATTATGCACGCATAATTATCGTACTGACAGAAAGCCATACTTTACCCAATTTTGCTAAACCTTAACATCTGGCCGAAAATTCACCACTTTAAGAAATCCCACAGCGGTGAAAATCTGCAAATTTCTACTATTTTAGGCCTATGCCAATCCTAAAAAGTACTTATAAAGCTCCGTTTCCTTTTAAAAACGCCCATTTCTCTACCATTTATGCATCTTTACTTCGGAAGGTAAAGATGGAGGTATCTGAAAGGGAGCGGGTAGAACTTAGTGATGGTGATTTTCTGGACCTTGACTGGTGCTATGCCCAAAATGGCAATTATCGGCAATTAATGATCGTGACGCATGGGCTGGCCGGTAGTGCCGACCGGCCGTATATGCTGGGAATGGCCAAAGCTTTCTCTAAAAAAGGATTTGATGTTGTGCTTATGAATTTTAGAAGCTGCAGCGGCGAAGTGAACCGACTCTTTCGCAGCTACAATGCCGGTGCGACTGAAGATCTTGAGGAAGTGATCCAGTTTTGCCTTCAGAAGAAAAAATACGATAAAATAGTGCTTTCAGGATTTAGTCTGGGTGGTAATTTGCTCCTGAAGTATCTTGGTGAAACTCAATTTCTTCCGAAGGAGATAAGAGCTGCAGTTGCCGTCTCTGTCCCTTCAGATTTAGGTGCGTCGTTAAAGGAACTGGACAAACATCAGAATTACCTTTATTCCAGAAGGTTTCTGAAAAAGCTGAAAGTCCAGCTTTATGAGCGGCAGGAACTTTTTCCGAAGAAAATTGACAAAAAAGACATTGCCGCCTGTAATTCCCTTTTGGCCATAGACGAGTTGTACACGAGCAAAGCCCACGGTTATAAAAATGCGGCAGATTATTACCAGAAATGCAGCAGCCTTCAATTTTTGCCCAATATCGGGATCCCGACCTTACTCATAAATGCTAAAAACGATTCCTTTCTTCCTGGCAGTTGTTATCCCGTGAAAATTGCAAAAAATTCTGAATTCCTTCACCTGGAAATGCCTGAACATGGTGGCCACGTAGGTTTTATTCAGAAAAGAAAATTTTATTATCACGAAGATCGGGCATTGGAGTTTTGCGCTGAGTTTTAAGCTGTGAATTGTCAGTTTTCTATTTTTAAAGTTCCCGCTGATTGCGCAGATTTACGCAGAAATAAAGCAAGTTTTCAGTTTTTCTTAGTTTATAGTTCCAAGTTTGATTTAAAGTTTCAGGTTCAAAGTTCACTCCGTTTGATAAATCAGGCTTTCCGTAGACCAAAAAATTCATTTCTCTCTTCACCCTTTGGCTTTTCCAGATGATCGCAGTTTATTTTTCCGGAATTCACTTTTTAAGTGATTACAATATCAATAAAATGGTTCTAACTGCAAGTAAATTTGTTCCAGTGGAAAGTGTAAAGTGGAGAGTCTGCGTTCAATTTTTCTCTTCAATATCTACAAGGCTTTAAAAACCTTGCATGAGATTAGCCTTTTAGCTTCTTAACAGCTTAGATTCTGAATGGGGTATTGCCCTATTTTTAACTCTTTTTCCTGTTTGCCTCTTTCACTCTTCATTTAACTCCTCCTCCAAATTAAGCTTCCGTCGTCTTTGAACTGCTTCAGAATTGATTATCTTTGCGCAACCTTTTAAAAATCAAGCATGATTCAATCCATGACCGGCTTTGGGAAAAGCATTTCCGAACTCCCATCAAAAAAGATTACCGTAGAGATTAAATCCCTTAACAGCAAAAATTTTGATCTGAATGCGCGGATTTCCTCTCAGTACCGCGAAAAGGAACTGGAATTGCGCAAGATTATTTCAAAATCGCTTGTACGCGGGAAAATAGATCTTTCAGTTTATGTGGAAAATACCGGTGAAGAAACTTCTTCAGTTCTCAA
>NZ_JAVRHP010000064.1:0-18439 GCF_031846505.1 Autumnicola edwardsiae | reverse complement strand
GGAGTTTGGAGTTTGGAGTTTGGAGTTTGGAGTTTGGAGTTAATCAAGCTAAAGCTTTATTAGCTACCTCTTCGTTTGTACCCTCTGCGTCAATCTGCGGTATCTGCGGGAGAAATTTGAGAACCTATTTTTAAAGTTTGCAGTTAAATTTATAACGGCAGACCAAAAATGCCAATTTTCGACCTTCAGAAAATGAGCTCTGGAGATAATGTCGGTTGTGGGTTTTCAATTGTGGCGTTTTCCTGTTCAAAGCTGAAAAATTTTCCACTATTCACTTTTTGCTTTTTCACTCAGAGCTTTTTAGCTTCATTCCAAAAAACATCCATCTCCGCCAAGGTCATATCTTTAAGAGCCTGGTTTTTTTCTTTTGCTTTCTCTTCTAAGTACTGAAAACGTTTTATAAATTTTTTATTGGTTCTTTCCAGGGCATTTTCGGGGTTGACATTTAAAAAGCGGGCATAATTGATCATGGAGAACAAAACATCCCCAAATTCTGCTTCTATTTCATCTCTATTATCAGCACCTACTTCATGCTGGAGTTCTCCCAGCTCCTCCTGAAGTTTTTCAAAAACCTGTTGTGGTTCTTCCCAGTCAAATCCAACTCCGGCCACTTTATCCTGTATCCGGTTTGCTTTGACCATGGCCGGTAAAGAACGTGGAACACCTTCAAGAACGCTCTTTTTTCCTTCTTTTAGTTTCAGGTTTTCCCAGTTCTTTTTTACCTCTTCCTCATCGGCTACTTCAACATCTCCATAAATATGTGGATGCCTGGAAATTAATTTCTCGCAAATGGAATTAGCAACATCTGCAATATCAAAATCTCCCGTTTCACTACCTATTTTTGCATAAAAAACCAGATGCAAAAGAACATCACCCAATTCATTTTTAACCTCATCCATATTTTTATCCAAAATGGCGTCACCCAGCTCATAGGTTTCTTCTATGGTAAGGTGCCGCAAAGATTCCATTGTTTGTTTGCGGTCCCACGGGCATTTCTCCCGTAACTCATCCATAATGTCCAGAAGACGCTCAAACGCCTTTAATTGCTCTGCTCTTGTATTCATCTTAGTTATTCTGCTTTTCACAAAAATACAAGATAAAAGAAAGAGAGGCTAAATAAGATCAGGTGAATAGTTTTTTATAACTACTGAGATAAATTTAATAAGCCTCAGAATCAGGATTAGATTTCTTGTACTTGTACAGACAAGCCTCGAAAACAAAAGCTCGTACGTTCAGTTAATCTATGAATTACTTTTAATTCGGAATAAAAAAAAGCTCCTTAGTTTCCTAAGGAGCCTCTAAAGGGTGGAAGACCGGGTTCGAACCGGCGACCTCCTGAACCACAATCAGGCGCTCTAACCAGCTGAGCTACAACCACCATTTTAATTGCGGTTGCAAATGTAAGTTATTTCTATAATTTCCCAAAGAAAAAAATTTATTTATATCAGGTCAAAGACCGAATCTACTGCTACGTTACGTTCTACCATAAAACCTTCAGCATGTTCTGTATTTATAAGCCTGCCCAGGTCCCTTGCGCGATAGGTAATACTGTCCAAAAAGTTACTGCTGGAGATAGGTGTCTGGGGTTCTTTACTTTCCGAATCAAAGAATTGGCTTTTGTAGGCTCTTACAGCTGCTACTTTTGTATCCATATAACCTGAAATATCCACTACAAAATCGGGCTCCAGGTTCTTCCATTGTATGTAATGGAATACGTGTTTTGGACGCCATGCCTCCTGCTTCACTTTTTCATGAAAAGTTTCAATTTTCCTGAGGCCACTCAAAAAACAGGCATCACTTACTAGTTTTGCACCTTTGCCATGATCTATATGGCGATCTTCCACAGCATTGCAAAGCACAATCTCAGGACGGTACTTTCTCAAAATTTTGATGATTTCCAGCTGATGGGAAGTATTATTCACAAAAAAACCATCACTAAATTCCAAATTGTGGCGCATTTTCACCCCCAGGATTTTTGCTGCATCTGCAGCTTCTTTATCGCGGGTTTCTGCAGTACCCCGGGTTCCTAATTCTCCCCGGGTCAGGTCCAGAATACCCACCTTTTTACCCCGGTCTACTTCTTTTGCTATAGTTCCCGAACAACTAAGTTCCACATCGTCTGGATGCGATCCTATAGCCAATATATCTAGTTTCATTATTATTCTTTATTACTATTAGCAGCACTTAAACCAATTTTAAGCTTTTATTGCTTTAATGGCTTGTTGAATATCCTCAATAAGGTCTTCTTTTTCTTCAATTCCAACTGAAAACCGCAGCAATCCATCTCTTATCCCTTGTTTTTCTCTCTCTTCAGGAGACAATAATCCATGAGAAGTCTTTGATGGTGACAAAATAGTAGATTCCACACCTGCAAGACTCATGGAAGATTTTATCAGTTTCAATTTCTTCTGAAACAAATCTGCGTCCAGTCCTTCTTTTAATTCAAAGGAAAGCATTCCGCCAAAGCCTTTCATTTGTCCGGCTGCAACTTCGTGATCTGGATGGGATTTTAGCCCCGGATAGTAAACCCTTGCCACATCTTCGTTCTTATCAAGAAATTCTGCCAGCTCCTGTGCATTTTCATTTTGAGCTTTAACACGAATTCCCATTGTTTTTAAACTTCTTTCCAAAAGCCAAACCGTATAATCGCTTAAGCTCCCTCCAAAATTCTTGGCAAGCTGAAAAACCTTGTCTATATACTCTTCTGAAGAAATCACGGTTCCCGCAAGAATATCGCTATGCCCTCCCATATATTTAGTTGCCGAATGGATCACGATATCTATACCAAGATCTATAGGATTTTGATTTACAGGGGAAGCAAACGTATTATCGATCATGCTCAACAGACCGTGTTTTTTGGCAATTTTCGATATTGCTTTAACATCTGTAATGGTAAGCAAAGGGTTGGAAGGAGTTTCTATATAGATCACTTTAGTATTATCCTTTATCTCCTTTTCAAAAGACGCTGGGCTGTAATCTTCGGTAAACGAATATTCGATACCAAATTTTTCAAATTCTTCCACGACCAGGTTACTTGTCCCGCCGTAGAGCGTATTTTGAAGCACAACATGATCTCCATTATGTAAAAATGCCATCATGGCAGTACTTATGGCAGCCATTCCGCTACCAAAAATAAGTGCAGCTTCACCATGTTCCAAAGCTGCCATTTTCTGGGCCAGGGCAACCTGATTTGGCGTGTTAAAATACCGCGGATAACGCTTAACTTCAACATCTTCAAAAGCGTAAGAAGTAGACATATATAAAGGAGATACTGCCCCTTTAAACTGTTCATCTTTTAATTCTCCCACGTGTGTACAAATAGTATTTATACCTTTATATTTCTTCGTCATATTCTACTTTTATAACTGAATTTTAATTTTTTTCTAAAGTAAAAAGAAATTATTGAAAATACAGAGATATGGTTTTTGGTTTATACCTGGATTCTGCAATCCTACCTGAGAGAAATAATGGAATTGCCTTCATACTCTACTTTTAATTTTATTTAACTGAAGCCTATGATAACAATAAAATAGAACATAAATTGTACGCCAAATAAACCTCAAACACTACAGAAATGAGTATACTTTCTTCGCTTTTAGGAAATGCGGGAGCTATTGAAAAAGAACAACTTCAGGCAGATTACGGTAAACTTCTAATTCCTTCTGAAACGCTGGAAGCAGGATTCAAAATAATCAGGGACACCTTTATCTTTACGAATAAAAGACTTATTATTATTGATGTACAGGGGCTAACCGGTAGAAAAATTGAATATTTTTCTGTTCTCTATAAAAGCATTTCAAGGTTTAGTGTGGAAACTGCCGGTAGTTTTGACCTGGATGCAGAGTTAAAAATATGGATCTCGGGAGAGCAATCCCCTTCCATTTCCAAGCGTTTCAACAAGAAAGTTGATATCTATGAAGTTCAGAAATTATTAGCTGAATTTACTTTATAAACTTTTTTTTAATATTACATGGCCTTATTGAGAAGCAGTAAATAGCGGGATATTCATTCATTTTGATCAAGCCTTTTTTCATGCTTTTCCCTCTGCCACGGGAATTTACCTTCAATTTCAAGTTCAATTGAAAAACTGAGGAAAGTTCTTATCAGGACTATTATTCCAAGAGCCAATACCCTGTCCATTGTGGGCTCTGTCACCACCGTAGCAATGATATCTCCTGCCACCAGTATTTCTAGTCCCAACAGGATTCCTTTACCTAATTCCTGCCTTAATAAACGGTAAGAGCGGGGTTTTGTTCCCTGGATAGAAAAAAGATATCTTCCCAGGGCGATTGAAGTCCATATTACGATAGTAAGTATACCCGCTATTTCTATAAATTTTGCTGTGTATTCTATATAAACCTGTAGTTCTTCCATAAAAATAAATGAAGCTTTTTTTAAAGTTATAAATTATTCACTAAATGGGGAATAATACTACAAATTAATCTTTCAGCCCCCTCTATTTTCTGGATTTTAGTAAAAGGGATGTCTCTCTTTGAATTTTTTTTTATTCTGAACATCATAAAATTGCCAACAAAAATAAAGACTATAAAAGCAATTTTTCAGAAAGAAGTATTTTTAAATTTGCCGAAAAAGAAATCAGGAATGGAAATACTCTCTTACGCGCCTCAATATGCCGAAAACTTTAAAAATTTAAACCTCGCCTGGCTGGAAAGATTATTCTCTGTAGAACCGCATGATGAAGAAGTCTTGGGAGATCCCAATAAATATATTATCCAACCCGGTGGCACTATTTTCTTTGTAAAAGACGCGGGTAAAATTATTGCTACTGTGGCCTTAATGAAAATAGAAGACGGCGTTTATGAACTTACCAAAATGGCGGTCACTCCTGAATATCAGGGGAAAAAGATTGGACAAAAACTACTGGAACATAGCCTGAAATTTGCCAAAAATCAGGGTTGGGACCATCTTATCATCTATTCCAGCCGTAAACTTGAAAATGCTATCTATATTTATAAAAAATATGGTTTTGAGGAGATTCCGATAGAAGAAAATAACCCTTATGCACGCGGAGACATCAAATTAAAGCTGAACCTTTCTTAAATCTTTATTAAACCAAAACCTATTCAATTTCAGGTTGTGTAACTTTATGTTTCGTCTGCTGCAATTGCAATAAATGCAGCCGTAATGTACAATAATTGCCATTTTCTGATGTTCACCTTAATTTCAGAAATTGACTCTAAACAATTAATTATGAAAAGAATATTTACACTTCTTACGTTGGGGCTTTTACTGGTATCCTGCAAGAATGAACAGAACAATGAGACCGATAAAACAGAAAATGATGCCACAGAAATGGCAGAAACCAACGCAGAGCAGCAAAGCGATTCTGTTTCAATAGATATTGAACCAATTTCCCATGCTACGGCTGTTTTTACCTGGGGTGATGCAGTATTTTATACAGATCCTGTTGGAGGTGCTGAAGCATTTAGCGGTGCGGAAGAGCCTGATTTTATTTTAATTACAGACATTCACTCAGATCATATGGATGCCGAAACTTTACAGGCCCTGGAATTGGATGACAGTCTTAAAATCATAGTTCCACAAGCTGTAAAAGACCAGCTACCTGCCGAAATGGAAAACCGGCTTGTAGTTATGAATAACGGCGAAAGCATGGAACATATGGGATTTGATATTGAAGCTATCCCCATGTACAATTTACCTGAAGCTGAAGATGCCATGCACGTAAAAGGCCGCGGAAATGGCTATGTGCTGGAAAAAGATGGAAAGAGACTTTATATTTCCGGTGATACTGAAGATATTCCTGAAATGAGAAACCTCGAAAATATTGATGTAGCACTTGTCTCGATGAATTTGCCTTACACAATGCCTATAGACCAGGCTGCTGAAGGAGTGGTGGCTTTTGCTCCAGACAAAATTTATCCATACCACTACAGAGGACAGGATGGACTGGCAGACGTAGATCAATTTAAACAAATGGTAAACCAGGAGAACGAGGATATTGAGGTTGTACTTCTTGATTGGTATCCGGAGAGGGAATAATTATAAATTCAGAGAAAAAGTAAAAAGCTGACCGGTAGAGCCGATCAGCTTTTTTGTTTGATAACGTTCTTTGACTGAAAATTTAATTATGATGATGTTAAGCTTTTATTCTAACAGGCATTACAAACTTATCAAATTCAGTATCCATTGATCCTTCAATTTTCTTGTAGTTCAGCCTGCTCCTAATATAAGCTTTTACATTTTCATTTTTGCAATCAATAAAAAGCACCACCAGTTCCCGGTCATTATTTACCGTGAAAAGCACGTTGGTAACAACATCTTCCTCTAATTCCAGGTTGTGATCTTTTAAAAGCTCCTGGATTTCCACTTTTACAGCGTTAGGATCTTCTATGACCGTTTTGGCATTTACGGTCAACACACTGCCGATGCAAAACACAAACATCAGCATTAAAACATTAATTCTTTTCATAATAAATAAATTTAAAGGTTATACTTAAGAGACTGATACTTAAACCTCATCGTTACAAAAAGAAAATGATTTTAATATAGTTTTAACTTTTAACCGGATTTTAATGATCCTAGTTCTTGATGTTTATGAGAAGTCTTTAGACATTAGAAGAAGCATATATCTCAGGAAAAAGAGCAATTAAAAAAGGCTGCCCGTTTTGGACAGCCTTCAGTAATCTTAGGCTCTTAAGCTTCTTTTATTAAGAAAGTACTTCCTGCACTTTATCTGCAGCTTCCTGGAATTGTACAGCGCTGTGCACTCCAAGTCCACTTTCATCAATCAATTTCTTGGCAACATCTGCATTGGTTCCCTGTAACCTAACGATAATTGGAACATTTATAGCATCGCCCATATTTTTATAAGCATCTACAATCCCTTGTGCAACACGGTCGCAACGTACAATTCCTCCAAAAATATTTACAAGGATTGCTTCCACTTTTTCATCCTTAAGGATTAAACGAAAAGCCTCTTCCACTCTTTTGGCATCTGCCGTACCGCCAACATCAAGAAAGTTAGCCGGTTCACCACCTGCCTGTTTAATAAGGTCCATTGTTGCCATTGCAAGTCCGGCCCCATTTACCATACACCCAACATTACCATCAAGGGCAACATAGTTAAGTCCGACTTTTTTAGCTTCAACTTCAGTAGGATTTTCTTCGCGTATATCGCGCATTTCAGCATAATCCTTGTGGCGGAAAAGTGCATTATCATCTAAAGTCACTTTAGCATCAACAGCCATAATTTTGTCATCGCTGGTTTTTAAAACCGGGTTGATTTCAAAAAGTGAAGAATCAGATTTTTCAAAAGCAGTATAAAGAGAAGAGACAAATTTCACCATTTCTTTAAAAGCAGTTCCACTAAGGCCAAGGTTAAAGGCAATTCTACGTGCCTGAAAACCTAACAATCCAACAGAAGGATCTATCTCTTCAGTAAAGATAAGGTGCGGGGTTTCTTCAGCAACAGTTTCAATGTCCATTCCACCTTCAGTAGAGTACATGATCATGTTACGCCCTGTAGAACGATTTAACAATACAGACATATAGTATTCTTCAGGCTCGTTATCTCCAGGATAGTACACATCTTCAGCAACAAGAACCTGGTGTACTTTTTTACCTTCGGCGCTGGTTTGGGGTGTTACAAGGTTCATCCCGATTATATTTCCTGCAATTTCTTCAACCTCCTTAAGGTTTTTGGCAAGCTTCACTCCGCCACCTTTACCACGTCCACCGGCGTGAACCTGTGCTTTAATCACGTGCCAGCCAGTCCCGGTTTGTTCCGTTAATTGTTTTGCGGCATTTACTGCCTCCTGTGCATCCTGAGCAACAATTCCTCTTTGAATGCGCACGCCGAAGCTGTTTAATATTTCCTTTCCTTGATATTCGTGTATATTCATAATCAGGTATTTCTTCTGTATTATTAATGGTTCACAAAAGTAAGAAATACAATACTATTGTACCAATATTTTTTGATTAACTCCGGGGCTTTTGCTGCTTTCTTTGCAGAGGAGCCACTTGCCTCCTACTAAAACAAGAAAAATACTGAGAGACCCCCGCGAAAACTATATGGTTATCGTAATTTTCCAAACCTATTTTGCTCTGGCAAGTAATTCTCCCGTATTTTTGCGCTTTTAAATTTCCCGGAATGAACAAAGCATTATTAGCCCTGGCAATTGGAGGATTTGGTATTGGAATGACCGAATTTGTGATTATGGGAATTCTCCCAGACGTCGCCACGGCCCTTAATATTACAATTCCGCAGGCAGGTCATTTTATATCGGCCTATGCTTTAGGTGTTGTGGTTGGCGCTCCGTTGCTCACCGGAATAGGATCAAAATGGCCTGCACATAAAGTTTTAATGTTGCTTATGGTTTGGTTTACGGTTTTTAACACCCTTTCTGCCTTTGCCAATTCTTATCACTTACTACTTATTTCCCGCTTTTTATCTGGTTTACCTCACGGTGCTTTCTTCGGAATTGGAGCCGTGGTTGCAGGGCAACTTGCAAAGCCGGGGAAATCTGCACGGGCCATAGCCACAATGTTTACCGGGCTTACCGTTGCCAACGTCGTGGGAGTACCTTTCGGAACGTATTTAGGACATAACTATAGCTGGAACGTCTCGTTTAT
The DNA here is from genome assembly GCF_031846505.1 of Autumnicola edwardsiae. NCBI lineage: Bacteria > Pseudomonadati > Bacteroidota > Flavobacteriia > Flavobacteriales > Flavobacteriaceae > Autumnicola > Autumnicola edwardsiae. The sequence continues at coordinate 9,826 of NZ_JAVRHP010000064.1, read as the reverse complement.
GGCTGTGGGTGTAGTCGGAGTTTTGGCAGTTCTGAGCATTAAATTCTGGATGCCGGAATTATCCCGTCCTTCCAACAACGGAATTATAAAAGATTTGAAAGTCCTGAAAAGACTGGAACTATGGATGGTAATATTACTTACTACCGTGGGAACAGGAGGATTTTTTGCCTGGTACAGCTATATTGCCCCTTTAATAACCGAAGTGGCAGGACATCCTGAAGGTATGGTAAGTTACGCCATGATCCTGGCCGGGCTTGGGATGGTTGTAGGGAATCTTGCCGGCGCTAAACTTGCTGAAAAATTTTCACCAATCTACTCGGTTTTGATCAGCCTTGTTTTTATGGTAATTGTACTTATTGCCAATACCTATCTGGCTTCAGATAAAATCATGGTGCTAGTGATGACCTTTATTATTGCCACAGTGGCCTTTACGCTTTCAACTCCTATACAAATGGCAGTGATCAATTCGGCTAAAGGATCAGAAATGTTGGGGTCTTCCTTAAATCAGAGTGCTTTTAATATGGGAAATGCATCTGGAGCCTATCTCGCAGGATTGCCCATTGCTTACGGTTATGGATTTACCTCGGCAGACTGGGTTGGTGCGGGAATGGCCGGAGCAGGTATTTTTATTGCCATGGCAGTGATCTGGATTAGAAAAAGGAATGCGCAAAGGGTAGCACTGCAGACCTGATTTATATAACATTTTTACTGAATTGGTTATTTTTGAAATTCCGTTTGCCGAAAATCCAATTTCTCCTGTATTTTTGCCACCTCATAATTCAGAACAAATGAACAATCAAGACCTTTTAGCTGTAGCCGAAGAATTTGGAAGTCCGGTTTATGTATATGATGCTGAAAAAATCATCTCACAGTACAACCGTTTAACCAGTGCTTTTAATGTAGAAAAACTGCGTATACATTATGCGGTAAAGGCGCTATCCAATATTTCTATTCTGAAGCTTCTAAACTCCCTTGGCTGCGGTCTCGATACCGTATCTGTTCAGGAAGTAAAATTAGGACTTGAAGCAGGCGTGGATCCTTCCCGAATTATTTATACGCCAAACGGGGTTTCGCTGGAAGAAATTGAGCAGGTTGCTGCCCTGGGAGCACAAATCAACATCGATAACCTGTCCATTTTGGAACAATTCGGGACGAGACATCCAGATACTCCGGTTTGCATAAGGATAAATCCTCATGTAATGGCGGGCGGGAATTCTAAAATTTCAGTAGGACATATCGACTCCAAATTCGGGATTTCCATACATCAAATGCCGCACCTGCTAAGGATTGTTGAAAACACAGGCATGAATATTAACGGCATTCACATGCACACAGGAAGTGATATCCTGGATATTGGGGTATTTTTACACGCTTCAGAAATTCTTTTTGATGCCGCCAGGAATTTCAAAGACCTCGAATTCCTTGATTTTGGCAGCGGCTTCAAAGTGCCTTACAAAGAAGGGGATATCGAAACAGATATTGAAGATCTTGGCGCACAACTTACCTCAAAATTTGAAGCATTCTGCAAAGAATACGGTCGGGAACTAACACTTGCCTTTGAGCCGGGAAAATACTTAGTAAGCGAAGCCGGAAAATTCCTTGCGCGCGTTAATGTTATAAAGCAAACAACCTCAACCGTATTTGCAGGAATAGACACTGGATTTAATCACCTCATTCGCCCAATGTTTTACGGCTCACATCACCATATTTCGAATATTTCCAATCCTGAAGGGAAAGAACGCTTCTACTCTGTTGTGGGATATATTTGTGAAACAGACACTTTCGCCAGCAACAGGCGCATTTCTGAAATTACCGAAGGTGATATTCTCGACTTTAGCAATGCCGGGGCATATAGCTATTCTATGTCCAGCAATTTTAACTCAAGATATCGCCCCGCAGAAGTTTTGTGGTACAAAGGCGAAGCACATTTGATTAGAAAAAGGGAAACCTTTGAGGATCTTATAAAACACCAGGTTCCCGTAGATCTTGACATTAATGTAGAAAGTGCACAGTCTTCATAAGCCATGAATCAAACTGCAGGTCGATAATTGGCATTTTAGAGCAGTCTCCTTTTTTCTTCTTTTACCTCCTGCAAGGTTTGAGAAACCTTGTAGGTTTATTTACTTGCCATACCTACAAGGTTCAAAAAAACCTTGCAGGACATTTTTTTCACCTTCATTTCCAGTTAATCAAGATAAATTTTTAGTTCAGCACAAAATGATAAAATTAGAATTTGTATTTTTGATAAAAGCTGAAACATGAATTTAGAGGCTAGAAAAATAGAATTTATTCAGGATTTTTTGGAACTCCAAAGCGAGCAAGCTATTGCCAGGTTTGAAAACCTTTTAAAGAAAGAGCAAAAGTTGTCAGGAAATAAAGAATTTTCCCCTATGACTGTAAAGGAGTTTAATAAAAGAATTGATCAATCCATGAAAGATTCTAAAGAAGGAAAGTTTACCGAGGTACATGATTTATTAGCTGACATTGAAAAATGGAGCTAAAAATATTCTGGACCGGTTTCGCAAATAATGAACTTCAAAAAAACTTTAAGTATTTAAAAGAAAACGCCAGTCCCAGAGTTGCAAGAAACGAAACCAGAAAAATAGTCACAGAAACACTACGACTTCTTAAGCAACCGGAAATTGGACAAATTGAAGAATTATTAGCGGACAGGAAAGTGAAATTCAGGTATTTAGTTCATCAGACTTATAAGATTATTTATTGGATAAACATAGATAAAAATCAGATCGAAATTGTAGATATTTTCGATACCCAGCAATATCCAACAAAAATAAGAAGATCAAAACAGTAACCAATTGACCACACTGTTACTTTAATTGTGGCGAGTCAAAACACCAGGTTCCCGTAGATCTTGACATTAATGTGGAAAGTGCACAGTCTTTATAAGCCATGGATCAAACTGCAGGTCGATAATTGGCATTTTAGAGCAGTCTCTTTTTTTTCTTTTACCTCCTGCAAGGTTTGAGAAACCTTGTAGGTGTATTTACTTGCCATACCTACAAGGTTCAAAAAACCTTGCAGGAACATATAAATTGTAAATAAATTCTGTTTTCTGTAATTTCTTCTGAAGTTTTATTGAAAAAGCGTTTCTTTCACCCGAAAGACCTTCAGTTTTAATAAAATCCTAACCTTTTTCTTTGCTGCTATTCTGTATCTTAAGGAAAAAATCGGGAAATGAGCTACAAACTGGAAAAACAGCAAAGCCTTGACGAAAACATTACTAGAATTGCTTCTGAAGAAATAGAGGCCTGCCTTACTTCTCTTAAAAAGGCAGAAATTCATGAAGCGGTTCACGACATTCGCAAACGCCTTAAGAAGCTCCGCGCACTTGCCAGGCTTGTAAGGGACGAGATGGGTGAGAAAAAATATAAAAAAATCAATGTTTACTTTCGGGATCTTGGAAGGGAACTCGCGCCAGTTAGAGACCTTACGGCACACATAGAAACGGTGGATATCCTAAAAGAAAGGTATGGCGATCACCTTTACGTCAAATTTTTCAACAGCATTAAAGAGGAGTTAGAAAAGGAAAGGGATACGGTGACCAATGAGCTTCAGGAAAAAGATTTTTTCTCACAACATCTTGTAGAAGAACTGCAGAATGCAAAGGAAAAACTGGAAGAATGGCCGGTAAAATCTTCAGATATTGCAGTAATCCTCCCTGGTCTTAAAAGGGTTTACGAAAGGGGAGCCAATGCCCTGGAAGAGGCTTATGCCAATCCTAACCCGGCAACTTTTCATGAATGGCGAAAAAGGGCAAAATACCTGTGGCATCACAGCGAATTGCTTCAGGACGTCTGGCCAGAACTCTTCAAAACTCTGGAGTCAGAAATTCATCTATTAGCCGATTATCTAGGTGACGACCACGATCTTATGCTACTGGATGAAAAATTAGTGAATTCCGACTTCAACTTTAAAGATGACAAGCAAAAAGAGATGATCCACGCTTTAATAAAAGAATACAGCGACCATCTAAGGACGAATGCTGAACTGCAGGGAGCTTTAATTTATGCTGAAAAGCCTAAAGCTTTTAAGAACAGGATGAAAAAGTATATCAGGATAAACTGGAATTAGCATAATGGGTCGAAAATGGCAAAAAACAAGGCACCACTTTATTTTATCGCTCTTATCCCAGATGATGATTTGGAAGCGCAGGTTCGCAGCTTAAAGGAAGAAATAAAAGAGAAGTATAATTCTGAAAAAGCATTGAAATTACCTGCGCATGTTACGCTCCAGATCCCTTTTAATATGGACCAGGAAAATGAAGGTCCTGTGACAGAAGCTTTACAAGAAGTGGCCAACACAGAGAGTGCTTTTAATTTGCAATTATCAGGCTTTGGCAATTTCTCCGGAAGGGTTATTTATATTAATGTCAGCAATCCCGGGCCGGCTGTTCAATTACATAAAGAAATCCGTAAAGCTTTATCTTCAGTAATTCATTTGGAGGAAGAGAATTCAGATATACATCTACATATAACCATTGCCACCCGCGATCTTAGCCGAAAAGAATTCAAAAAAGCATGGTCAGAATATAAGCAGCGGGACTTTAAGGCTTCTTTTGTGGCAAAAAGCTTTATTCTTTTTAAACATAACGGAAAAACCTGGGGTGCCCTGAAAGAATTTCATCTTATCCCTTAGCTGAAATAAAATAAAAATAAAATTCTCAGTAGGTTACGAAAATTCCCTAGACAAATATCAGTAAGTCATACAAAATATATTAAACTAATTTTGTACTTTTAAAACATGTCGAAGAAAAGTATATATACCAAAAAGTTAGGCTCAAGAGTTGCAACTTCAGCAAGGCCTGTTAAATCAGGTAAATATCACGTGATCACAGGTGAAGGAGAGAACTGGAGTGTTGTGGCCGACGGAAGTACCCGAGCTACCAAAGTGTTCCCCACCCGAATAAGTGCTATAGAATTTGCAAAAAAAACAGCTGATAGGATTGAAGGAGAAGTTATTATCCATAAAAAGACAGGTGAGATTGAAGAACGGGTTTCCCTAGTCAAATAATACTGTCTTCTTCAATGGCATTTGAACAAAACGTTTTTATTAATTGTCCTTTCGACAAAGATTTCAAACCTCTTCTTAAAGCATTAATCTTTGAATTAATCTATCTAGGGTTTTCACCTAAACTTTCACAAACACTATCATCTTCTTCTATTAGAGTAAATCAGATAAAGAGCTTAATAAAAAACTGTAAGTACAGCATACATGATTTATCGAGGAGCAAGGCTATGAAAAAAGGTGAATTACCTAGATTTAATATGCCATACGAATTAGGATTAGATATTGGAGCATTAGAATATGGTAGTAGAAAACTAAAAACGAAACGAATCTTAATTCTGGAAACCAATAAGTATCATTATCAAAAGGTAATCTCAGATATTGCCGGTCAAGATATAGAAAATCATAATGATGATCCTAAAACTTTAATTACCAAAGTCAGAAACTGGTTTTCTGCTAACTTTACAGAGGAGACAATTGCAGGACCCAGTGAAATTTGGATTGCCTATAACCAGTTTATTGATGACTTGAATAGTAGCCTGTCTTTAACTTATGCCGAAGATGAAATCCAGGAAATGCCAATTGGGGATTTTATTAAATTCTCTACTGATTGGGTTAGTCAATTTATAGAATAAATTCAAAAAATCATGGTCAGAATATAAGCAGCGGGATCTTAAGGCTTCTTTTGTGGCAAACAGCTTTATTCTTTTTAAACATAACGGAAAAACCTGGGGTGCCCTGAAAGAATTTCACCTTATCCCTTAGCTGAAATAAAATAAAAACCAGCTTCCTCTCAGATTTATAATTTTTACAAATACCTTAGCTGCTTCCACTTTTTAATAATTAAAAAATGAGCAAAATATTTGGACCTTCTGTGGCTTTTTTATTCCTGTTACTCTTTACAACAGTTGCGAGTGCACAAAAAAAAGATCAGGAATATTACCAGCTTAAAATTTATCATTTCCAAAATGAAGCGCAGGCAGAGCGCACAGACGATTATTTAAAAAACGCCTATTTACCTGCTCTAAAAGAAATGGGGATCCAAAATATTGGAGTTTTTAAACCACGCCAGGATGAGGAAAACGACAGCATCAAAAAAACCTATGTCCTGATTCCTTTTGAATCTCTGGAGAAATGGGCAACATTGGATGGAAAAACTAGGCCAAAATGAGAGTTTCCTCCAAAAAGCTGAAGATTTTCAAAATTCAGATCACAAAGATGCACCATACCTTCGTTTTGAATCCATCCTGCTAAAAGCTTTTGAAGATATGCCGCAAATGCAGGCTTCAACTTTAAAAGGTCCGCGAGAAGAACGGGTTTATGAATTAAGAAGCTACCAGTCTCCAACAGAAACTCTCTTTAAAAATAAAGTTGATATGTTTAATGACGGGGAAGTCGAAATATTTAAAGAGCTTGATTTTAATGCGGTATTTTACGGAGAAGTGATATCAGGACCCGAAATGCCTAATCTTATGTACATGACCACTTTTGCCAATAAAAAAAGCCGGGACCAACACTGGCAGCAATTCGGAGAATCCACTGGCTGGGAGGAGTTGAGCTCCAGAGCGGAATATCCTGCACATAATGTATCTCACATAGACATCACCTTCTTGTACCCAACCGATTATTCCGATTACTAAATTTAACCATTACCTATGGAAGATAACTACGTAGCAGACCAGGATTACGAACACCTGGATTATAGAAGTGAAAGTTTATACTCTGAGTACGAAAATTGCCATTTCAGAGGTTGTACGTTATCGAATATAAACTTAGGAGGTGTTATATTTTCGGAATGTGAATTTGAAGATTGTGACTTCAGCTCTTCCAACTTAAAGGGTACGTCTTTTAGAGACTGTAGCTTCAGAAATTGTAAACTTCTTGGGTTGAGATTTGAAGAATGTAGTGATTTTCTGCTTTCTTTTAGCTTTAACGCCTGCGACCTCAGTTTTTCCTCATTTTTTCAGCTTAAAATCAGGAAAACCGGGTTTTATAACTGTAAACTTGAACAGGTAGAATTTTCAGAAGCAGATCTTACCGGAGCTAATTTCTCTGATGCCAACCTGAACAATGCTACCTTTAGAAATTCCATTCTGGAAGGTGCAGATTTTAGGCAATCCCACAACCTGTCGATAGATCCCGAACAGAACCGGCTTAAAAATGCCAAGTTTACACTAGAAAACCTGCCTGGGCTTTTATGGAAGTATGATCTAAAGATTTCCTAAAAAGTGGTATAAGTTTTATAAAATAAACCTAATGCATTAGCAAGTTTGCAAAGCCTTGCGTAACATTGTTGGGCGTATCCTTCAACGAAAACGAAATAATAAAATAAGTGTGAGCGAAAAGATAAAAATTAAAAGAACCGAAGTTTTATCAAACAGATGGGCTTTGTTAAACGAAATTACGTACAACTTCCAGAGAAGGGATGGCTCCTGGGAAGTTCAAAACAGGGAAGCCTATGACAGGGGTGACGGCGCCTGTATCCTTTTATACAACCGGTGCACAAAAAAAATTATTCTCACCAGGCAGTTCCGACTGCCAACTTATTTAAACAACAACCCCGGCGGCATGATGATAGAAGCCTGTGCGGGTCTTTTGGATAAAGATTATCCTGAAGCCTGCATTATTAAGGAAACCGAAGAGGAAACGGGTTATAGAATACCAAAAGCAGAAAAAATTTTTGAGTCTTACATGTCCCCGGGATCGGTTACAGAACTTATCCACTTCTTTATCGGCGAATATTCAGAAGAAATGAAGGTAAGCGAAGGCGGCGGACTTCAGGAAGAACAGGAAGATATTGAAGTGCTAGAGATGGATTTTGAGGAAGCCTATGCGAAAATTGCAAAAGGGGAAATTAAGGACGGTAAGACAATAATGCTCCTTCAGCACATGAAAATTAATAACCTTATAAACGCTTCTGTTAAGACTGAAGGGGTTAGGAAAAAGAAAGTCGGTTCTCTTGAAAGTCCTTTAACTAATTCTTAAAGGATTAGCCCTGGGTTCTTTTGTATCTTCACAAAAAACCAGTTAAAGATGTCTAAAGGCAAAAAGTTTCTCCTGTACCCAGCTATTATTATTGTTGGGACCTATTTCTTATTTCTGGGACTCATAAAAGGAGAAGGTTTTTTATCTCCTTTCATCACAGCAGTTATACTTGCACTTTTAATGCTCCCCCTGGCCAGGATCATGGAGCGTAAAATCAGCCGGTCTGTAGTATCCTTAATAAGCGGTTTTCTTATTTTTCTTGTATCGTTGGGCTTTTTGGCACTGGTTTCTTTCCAGCTTAAGAATTTTGTGGAACAATGGCCGGATATTAAGGAAACGATGGAGCCAAAAATTGAAAAACTAAAACAATTTGCGCAGGAAAATACTCCGCTAAATAAGGAGCAACTTCAAATATCAGATTCGGCAAGTACCTCAAAAAACAGCAGTATTCCTCTTGTAGGAGAATCAAGTCAGAATTCCGGAAAAAGAGCAGCCAGTTTTCTTGGCACACTTCTAGGAGCTATTGGCAACTACCTGCTTACGTTTATTTACATCTTCTTTCTGCTCAACTACCGTCATAAACTCAAAGAATTTATCCTTCATTTATTTCCTGAGGAAAAGCGGCAGGAAGTAGAAAGTGTGGTCTCCGAGTGCATGAAAGTTGCACCACAATATTTAGTGGGAAGGTTGATGTTGATTGCCTTTTTGGCTGTTCTCTATGCCGTAGGACTGGGAATTTCCGGAGTTAATAATTTTATCCTGGTAAGTATTATTGCCGCTTTTCTAAGTTTAATCCCTTATATAGGTAACATGATAGGGCTTGCCATGGCCATGGCGTTTGGCTATCTCACCTCGGGAGAAACAGGAGTATTAATTGGAGTCCTGGTAACTTTTGGTATCGCACAATTTATAGAAAGTTATGTACTGGAACCTTACGTTGTAGGAGATCGTGTAAATTTACATCCTTTTGTGGTTATCCTGGCTGTAGTAATTGGAAACCTTATGTGGGGAGTTGTTGGAATGGTAGTCGCTATCCCGATTTTGGCAATTATCGCCGTAATTTTGCTTCATATCCCTTCTCTTAAACCATTTGGAATTTTGCTGAGTAAAGAATCTTTTCCGGAGGACAGGTAAAGCACAGTTTCCAGAAAGTGAGAACTTGTTTTCCTGCTGGATTACGTAACTTGCCACAAATTTTTTACCTCCCGGCAGATGGAAAGCAGCAAACAAGTAGCAATTAACACTACCTATCTCAGTATCCTTGGAAATATATTGCTGGCACTTGCCAAGGGGATTACCGGTATATTTGGCAATTCTTATGCTCTAATTGCAGATGCCATAGAATCTACCACAGATGTTTTTGCTTCTGTCCTGGTCCTATTTGGAATACGATATTCTACTAAACCTGCAGATGAAAATCATCCTTATGGCCACGGAAAAGCTGAACCGCTAATTACCTTTGCCGTGGTAGGATTTTTACTGATCTCTGCCACCATTATTGCTTACGAGAGCATTATTAATATCCAAACACCACATAAAATTCCTGAAAAATATACGCTTATAGTATTGGGAATAATCGTAATTATCAAAGAATTTTTTTATCGTTTTGTTTCTAAAAAGAGCGACACTACCAACAGCACTTCGCTAAAAGCCGATGCCTGGCACCACCGGAGCGATGCAATTACTTCTCTTATGGCTTTTATAGGAATTTCTATTGCTATTTATATGGGTAAAGGTTACGAAACTGCTGATGATTGGGCTGCTTTGCTGGCTTCAGGGTTTATTGTTTATAATGCATTCTTAATTTTTCGCCCTG
>NZ_JAVRHP010000063.1:0-19617 GCF_031846505.1 Autumnicola edwardsiae | reverse complement strand
TCAAACCACCAATACGCGCTATGGAGCATCGGCTAAATAAATATATAAAAAATTAGCTCACGATAAACTCACAAATTAACAGTGAACTCACGATGAACTCACATGAATTTTAACACCGTTTGTTAAAATTTGAGCCAAAAATAAAGGGTAACTATACGTAAACCATATAATTACCCTTTAAATGTGTTAAAATGTAACTTGTTAAAGTCGGGGTGGCAGGGTTAATTTGCCGCTCCCGTAAGACCAATAAATCCAGTACTTTTCTTTATTTTCTTTCCTCCAGGTAACCGAATAGGTTACTTTTAGAATGATATAAATGACAGGTTTAAATATAAAAAATAAAAGAGACACCTCGCTACAATGACTCTTTTAACTCAAAAAAAATTTCAGTCTCAAAAAGTTAAACAAAAGATTCCTTAAATTGGGTTTCTATATCAGATGAATCATTCAAATGCTAGAATATTTTATTTTTTTTGAAAAAATATCATAAAAATTAATGATTTATTGACTGTACGTCGATAATTGCACGTCGATAGGTAAATAAATTCGGGGTTCCATTATCATGAACTTCTAAAATAATATGGATATATTTACCTCCTGCGTCTTCAGGAATATTAATTCTAGCTCTAGAAGTGGACCTATTTTTTATTTCAACTAAACCGCTATAAGTACTTGGTTCGTCATAAAAGGACCAGGAATATTGTAAACTGTCTCTATCTGGATCACTGGAACCTGCCGCGCTAAGTGCAACAGTTGAACCGGGTGCGGCTTTTATTTCTAATATTTGCATTGTTTCATCTCCATTTAAAAAAGCTACAGGATGATGGTTGGCATCTTCCTGGTTTACTGAAATACTCCAGTCCATACGGGTCTCCAGATTGTTGTGGATATGCTGCTTCCAACGATTAATCGCTTCCATACCTTCATAAGTATTCGTAAACATATAGTACGGATCATAACGTTTTTCATTCAGCCCAGGTGTTTTGGCAGCTATATCCATTACCCTTATGCCATCCTCCTTTTTGGTTTTAAAGCGTCCGCCCCAACCTCCTTGATCAATTTCATCAGGATCATTTAAACCATTGGACCATAAATGAAAAAAAGCTGGGGAATCCCCTTCTGTAGCCCATCTCCTGTTGGGATAAACTTCACCCATCGGTCCGTGGCTTTGGACGTTATTGCTTATCCAATCATCAGAGGGAGCCCAACCGTAAATAGATTTAGTACGTATATAAATTAACTCAGGAAAAGTTTTTGCCAGCCAGGCCCCAGCATCATCCTGTCCAAGTATATCAAATATTCTGATCTTGTTGATGAATCGAGACACCTCCTCTTCAGAACGGTTTTGTTTCACTGTCCATAGCGCCTGTGCAATAGTATTTGCACCTCCCCAGGCATTCAACCAAACCGGACGTGGATCCTCTGCATTATCGACTACCCTAATTATCAATTCTGAACCTGGGGAAGTTTTATCGGCTCCTACGCCTGACATGTTTGGTAAGGTCTGTCCCACGGCTACGATGGAACGTAGATAACCTGGACTAGGATATCCATTAGCATGTATTTTTAAGTTTGGATACACCTTTTCGTAGGCATCAATTATCGCTCGCAGTGGTTCAATTCCCGGCTGGTTTTGATCAGCTTTTAGCCAGGCTAATCCCATGATCAATCCTTCCAGATCAAATTCGTTAGCGCCAAGCAACAGGTGAACCATCGACTGTTCATCGTCAGGATCTGCGCCCCCAAGATCGGAAGTTACAATTAGTCTGTGCTTTGCAGCATTGAGTTTAATCTCCAGATTTGATGTATCTAAACCTTGCAGTTTTACCTGCTGAGGCCAGTACCGATTATCTGAAACAATTAGTGTATCAATAGGATGAGAGGTTGATAGAGCAGTAATTTCTATTTCAAATTTTCCCTCTTTATCAGTTTTAACATTGACGTCTGATTTTAGCAATTTAACTTCAGCTCCTTTAACCGGAAGCAATGTAGACTTATCTTTAACAATTCCCATTATAGTCGCAGGTTGCGAATACGAAACTGATAGGAATAAGAAATAAATGATAAATAGACTAAGGAACTTCATTCTTCTCTTAAAATTATAGTTTTCTATTTTCCAATAAACATAACAGATTAGTATGCAGGAATAGTTAATTGACACTAATTATCACACGCCGATAGGCATATAAATTTGGTTCCCCGTCATCATGAACTTCCAGTATGACATGAATGGATTTATTTCCAGCATCTTCAGGAATTTCAACAGTGGCAGAGTGTGAGGAACTATTTTGAATTTTTACGGGTCCATCATAGGAACTAGGTTCGTCATAAAAGGACCAGGAGTAGCTAATAGCATTACCATCAGGATCACTGGAACCCGCTGCGCTAAGTGCAACAGTGGAACCTGGAGCAGCTTTAATTTTCAGAACCTGCCGGGTTTGATCCCCGTTTAACACAGCTACAGGATGATGGTTGGCATCTGAATAATCTTCGGTAATGCTCCAGTCCATTCTGGCCGCAAAATCATTATTATAAGCTTCACTCCTCCATCGTTTTATCGCTTCTGATCCTTCTGCGGTGTTCCCGTACATATAATACGGATCATATTTGGTTTCGTTCTCTTTTTCCACGCACGACATGCTTCGGATACCCTCTTTTTTGGCAAAGCTAAATCGGCCACCCCAGCCCCCCTGTTCGATTTGCTCCGGGTCATTAAGTCCTGTAGGATATACATGCATAAATGCAGGAGTGTCCCCTTCAGTAGCATATTTGCGGTCTGGATATGCAGCACCCAAGGGGCCATGGCTTTGAATATGTTTATCGATATACTCATCAGAAGGAGCCCACCCGTATACTTCGGTGGCGCGTATATAAAAAACTTCCGGAAAGTTTTTTGCGATCCAGGCACCCGAATCACCCTGACCAAGAATATCGAAAAGGCGCAATTTGCCAAGAAATTTTTCGAATTCGGCTGGAGAACGAGTTTCCTGAACTTTCCAGATTGCCTGCGCTACGGTGTTCATGCCACCCCACCCCATCACCCAAACAGGGCGTGGATCATCTTTATCTACTGCCTGGATAATCAGTTCAGAACCAGGGCTATCTTTACCTGAACCTACATCAGCCATCCCATATTCATCCTGTCCCATAACAGAGATAGATCTTAAGTGTTCTGGTGAAGGGTATCCGTCAGCATGGATTTTGAGGTTAGGGTATGCCTGCGAATAAGCTTCCACAAGCTTGTCCAGCATATCCGTGTTGTTCTGTGATTTTTTCCAGCAACCGGTAGCTACGATTAAGCCTTCAATATCAAATTCATTAGCGCTAACCAATTGGCGTACCATAGATTGTTCATCGTCTGGATCGGCACCAAGATCTGTAGTGTTTATGATTCTGGGCTTAATATAACTTACCTCTGAGGTTGAACTTTGCTCCTTTTCTACAATGGACTTACAAGAAACTGTTATAGAAAAGACAATCAAAAGAATAAATAAATATTTAATTTTTTTTCGTAGCATGGACCTGCAAGTTTTTTCCAGTTAATAGCTGGATGTTTTTTAAATAAGGGTAAATTTAGTATCGATATATTAACATAACTAATCTTATATCTAAACAAACATGTCGAATACCGAGAAACTACACAAATTTGATGAAAGACGAAGTGAATTTAGACCATATGGTTTAACATGTGAACAATCGATGCCCAACTTGATGAAAAAACCGGATAGACACAATGAGATTGAAATAAATTATTTTACGAGTGGAAGCATCACCTATCTTTTTCAAGGATCTAAAGTCATCATTCCTGAAAACAGTTTTTCTCTGTTCTGGGGTCTTGTACCACACCAAATTGTACATTTTACAAAATCTGCTCCGTATTATGTATGCACTATTCCGTTGACACAATTTTTAGAATGGAAACTACCTTCTTTTTTTGTTGATAGAATACTTAAAGGTCAAGTTGTTATAGAAGATTCAGAAGAGCATTCGACGTATGATAAATTTCTTTTTGAAAACTGGGTAAAAGATCTTGCTGAAGATTACCCAACGGAAGCCACTCTCTATGAAATGCGAGCGAGATTACTTCGGTTGACCTCTAGGCTTTCCCCACTAAAAAAGGATGAGCGTTTACAGATTAAAATAGATGAAATAAGCAAGGTTGAACAAATTGCATTATATATCGCTCAAAATTTTATGAAACCCATTAAAATCACTGATATCGGAAGGGAAATAGGGCTACACCCTGATTATGCTAACGTGATTTTTAAAAAAGCTTTTGATACAACAATTAATGATTATATAATTCAGGAAAGAATAATGCACTCTCAACGGAAATTAATTACCATAAATGATAAAATTGCCGATATAGCTTTTGATTGTGGATTTCATTCTATCAATCGTTTTAATGCAGCTTTTCGAAAATTGAATAATTGAACTCCCAGGGAGTACAGAAAAAAGCACTCCTAAAACAGGAAAAACAGCTTTATGAAAAATGGGTCTGCGGGTTGGCTCAATTTGTAGATAAAATAATGTCTGTTTTTAGACGAGGACTTATACTTATAGGTTTGAAAAAAATTTTTATAAAAATTAGTAAAGTATTTCCTTCCTCTTAATGAGGAGGGGAATAGCAAGAGGATGACACGCAGAGCGATGTCATTTGACTCCCCTAATATTTATTTATCTGAATATAAGTGACTTACATACTATCTAAATTCGAAATCTATCCACCCCAGTGGATATATCCCGCTGGAAGGGGCTGTAAAATCAAGAGAACTGTAGCCAGTAAGTATTAAAAAGGTATCCATTATGGTAAAATCAAATGTCACTCACCACTTTTACTTCCACTTCGCAAAAGCTCCATTTCAGCAAAAGAGGTTCATTACTAATTGTCTTGGACACGAGCCAAAAAAGCTTAGATTATTAAAAAACTGAAAAAATAATATCGAAAAGCTTTTTGGTTCAAGTCCGCTAGGCGGTAACTAAAATTCACCGATCAGGATTTCAGAGTTTTTTTTTAAATTCTTGCTTCACCTTACCTTTTGCTGCTAAAAAACAAGCTTTTAAATTAACCGGAGTGCATAACCGCTACGCTTTTATAACTCCTCTATAATTTAAAAGCTTGAAGATGAATGGCAACAAAAGGTAATGCGACGGCTCTGGAAGAAGTAAATAAAAATAGCATAATAAACCAGTTCATCCTGATCTATAATATTTTTTCTTTTCGTCGGCAAAAGGAAAATGCTCAAGATGAAAAAAGTAAATTTTATTATTTAGGTGATGGTGAACTTAGGCAGTTAAAATTTTTCTTTGAGTAAAACCTCGAAATTATTAAACTGAATTAGTAGCTCGTTTTCCAAATGCATTAAAGAAAGGGAAGCAAGATGTGTCATTGTCATGACATTTTAACTTTGCGCCCGGAGGTTGCGAAAATTTAAAATAGAATTTTCTCCAGTAGACATTTCATAGTATTAGTTCGGTAGATATGGGGCTTTTGATTCAGGTAAAATTTAAAATCCATTTTTGTCGGAAAACTTTTCTTTATTTTACTACTCCCTTTCCAAACGGCATTATTAGGTTCTAAGGTTGTTGTTGAATTTTTTAATTTTTCGAAATCTAACTACCTAATTACCCAGGCCTTGTAAATAAAGGGATTGAATAAAATTCCCGTAATTTACTAATTACCCAATTCTGTGGTAGATAAGGTAAATAGTTTATTTTCTATTTACCCAGGCGCAACCTTAGCAAAATAAGGAGAGCCGAAGCTTTAGGTAAATAGGTAATTAGTTTTTTAAAAAAATACATATTATTAAAGCCCTACGGCTTTTCAAGGTTGTTTTTTTCTTTTTTTGCTAGCCTTTTTATAGCAAACTCTGCTAAATCTATCCAACCTTCAGCATCGTGTATTTTTGATGACAAAACGATGCCGGGCAAAACCCTTAATATTATTGGTCTATATAACTATCTGTCATCATTCATCAAAAAATAAAGAAATACAAAAGGTAATTCCAGAGGCTTAGTTCACCGTAATGCTGATGCTAGTGACCAACTGCTGTGCAAACCCCACTATAATTGGCGCTCTAGGCGTTATTAATCTCGCATCAGTTCATCATTTCTTTTTAGGAGAGTTTAGACTGAAGTAAATCCATATCGTCTCCAATCTTTTGATCTACTACACGTGCATAGATTTGTGTTGTGGATAATTTAGAGTGGCCCAGGAGCTTGGAAACAGTTTCTATGGGAACTCCGTTGGAAAGAGTTATAGTGGTGGCAAACGTATGCCTGGCAACGTGAAAACTGAGCTTTTTTGGAATCTGACACTGAGTGGCTATTTCTTTCAGGTAACTATTTGTTTTTTGGTTGCTGTAAACCGGCAAAAGGAATTCTGAAATGGGGTTCTGATACTTTTGTAGAATATTTTCTGCCTTCTCGAGTAAAGGGATCTTCATCGGAGTTTGGCTCTTTTCCCGCCTGCAGTAAATCCAGTTCTTTCCATTCACTCCTTTGATCAGGTTATCTGTGGTAAGTTGCTTTACATCTATATAAGACAAACCTGTATAGCAGGCAAAAAGAAAAATATCTTTTGTGGTTTCCAAAGTTATACGTGAGAATCGTGTCTCTTCAATATAATTTAGCTCCCTTTGATTTAAATAAGCACGATCGAACTTTTCAAATTTCATTTTGTAATCACGGAAAGGATCTTTGTCCATCCAGCCCAACTTAATGGATAAGTTGGTAAGTTTCTTGAAACGTTCCATATGTTTCATAATCCCATTATTACTCAACTGTTTTTTGCCGGCTTTATCTTTTTGCCTCCGTAAGAACTTGTCAAAACCAGTAACAAACTGGTAAGAGATGTTTTTTAAATAGATATTGTTAGTCTTATGCTCCCTGGCAAGATAGTCCAGTAAATACTTTTCAGTAGCTCCATAGTTTTTCAAGGTCCCGTGTTTTAGAATATCGCCCATGGTGGATTTATGATGCTCAATGACATCCTGGAGGGATTTGAAAGTCGCATCAGCTCCAAGAAAACGTGCTTTAATAGCCCGGGCTGTTATAATACCGTCTTCTTTGAGCAGGTCTTCATAACACTGAAGCAGTTTTGCATATTTGGCATCCAAATAGTTATTCAAAGTTGTCGCTTCAAGGTTTCTTCCTTTTAACCTATGAGCGCGATCATCCCAGGATTCTGGATGACATTGCCTACTTAAACTGATTTCTGCCCTACGGCCATTGACAGTAACCCTGGCATAAATAGGTGCGAGTGTATCTTTTTTCTTGGACATATTTAGCCAAAAGAGAATACGAAAAGTGGGTTTTGTTTTCATTGCCTTTCATTTAGGTAACCGATTTAACATAATTATCGAAAGTCAAATCACGCTAAAGCCCCAAGGCTAAGGAAAGGTAAGAAAAAATAGGTAACCGATTAGGTAACCGAACAGGTCACATTTTATTTGATATCAAACAAAAGAAAATGATTCCCAGTTTTGCTAAAAGCACTGAAAATCATTTATTTAGGTGTTTTTTGATGTATTTTGATACTCAAAAAGTCGGGGTGGCAGAACGAGCCACTTATTTTTAAAATACTGTTATTCAGATTTTTAGGATATTGTTTCAATTTATGTACACCGGATTGCACACTCAAACCGAAAAAGAACTTTGGAGATATAATTTGATCTCCTTTAATATCATAAAGATACAAAAAATATTGAAATTATTTTTTAAGAACGAGACTCGTGTTCAAAAAGAATAGCTATTCTGATAATTTACAAACTCAATAGACAATTAGTGATTAATTGTAAATTAACTTACGTCTGGGGTTGTACTAAATTATTTCTTCTAATGCAAATTTCCATATTATGAACCCTTTTTTGTTGTCTGAATAATCGTGGAGAATTCTAGTAAAGTTTTCAGGGCTTTTTTCTAAAAATGTCTGTCTTCCTTTTTCTTTAATAATACTTAATTGGTTATCAATTTGTTTCACTTCCCCAATTAAAGATTCTTGGTTTTTAGGAGTATGCCAAATATAAGTGGCTTCTTCTGTGTCTAACGTTTCCAAAATAATAAAATGATTACTCTCTCCCGCAAGCAGAAATACAAATGAAAATGGATTCAATACAAAACGAATTTTCATTATCGAACTTTCGTGCCTGTCAGCCAAATATCGAATGTTTTGTGAATGTTTGTATTGCTTGTTTTTCAAAATTTCATTCAACAAATCTTCTGCGTTAGCGTAAATTTCACCCTGCTCTTGTAATTGATTAGAAGTTAGGATGTTTTGATTTTTTGGACTGAACTGCTTGAGCAATCCTTTATTCAGAAACTGAAATTTCACTCCTTCAACTACCTCTTTATTAATACGATCAACATCAGTTGATTGTGCTAATTGAGAAACCAATTTTCCGTTTTCAAACTCGGCAGACAATTCCACTGAAATATTCTTTGATTTGAATGTTTTAATAAGATATGGTTTTAGCACCTCAAATTCTGGTCTAATTTCATTGTTTTCAACCTGAAATTCCAGTTCGGTATTCATTTCAACAACTGGATATTTGAACGTCACACTTCCATAATGAAACTCCAATTTTTGAATTGGAACTTTGATTTTCTTTTCTATAGTTAAGACGTGATTTGAAGTTGGGATTTCTTCCTTGGGTTCATCAAACAAAGTTGCTTGTTTACTGATTTTTCGATAATACGTATTTCGTTTTAAGAAAAGTCTGTTGAGATAATCAATTTTATAATCTCGATAATCATAAATGGTTGGATTTATTTCCGAGCGTTGTACCCTACCAATATATTGGATTAGTTTGCCTTCAAAAGAAAATGGATAGACCAAAAACAAACAGCTAATATTTTGTAAATCTGTTCCTTCACCGAAATATTGTCCTGTTGTAATTAAAACCTGAAAGTTGCCTTCTTGTAATATTTTCCATTTGGCTTCTTTTGAAGTTTCTGAATCTTCTCCGCTCAGCGTAATAGCTTCATACGATTGTTTTAAAAATAAATACAGCGTATCAATGTGCTCTTTTCGTTCGGTGATGATAACCGCTTTCTTACCCTGATTCAGTTCCGTTTTTATATCTTCAAGTATAATCTTATTTCGTGCGGTATCGTGAACTAATATTTTTGATAACACTTCAAAATTATCGGTTTTAGAATTATAGGGAACATCTAATTCTGTGTCTTTAATGACGATTTTTGCCTGTTTATAGTCTTCAATTTCGGTGGGTTGAATATTCGCAATAATCTTTCCCAAATGTGTGAAAATCATTTTACCATCGCTGTACTTTCTGAAAGGAGTTGCGGTTAATCCATATAAATAATAGGTTTCTAATTTCTCAATCGTATTTCTGAAAGTTTTGGCAGGAACGTGATGGCATTCATCCACAATGATGGTTCCAAATTGATTTTGAACAGATTCTATTTGTTTAGGTAAACTTTGAATTGTTGCAACAGTAATTTGTTTGCCAATTTTTGACTTCCCTTGACCGATAACGCCTATATTTTTTTTCGGAATACCCAAAAATGCTTCAATCCTTTCTATCCATTGTTTTAATAGATGTTTTCGGTGAACAATAATAAGTGCCGGTTGTCTTTTATCGGCAACTATTTTTAGACCAATCACTGTTTTTCCAGAATTTGGTGGAGCTACAATTACCCCGTAATCCTTTTTAGAAATCGTATCGATTACACCTAGTTGGTGATTTCGCAACGCAGCATTAAACGCGAAGGGAATTGACGGCTTAAGTTTTCTTCCATCAACAAATTCAAATTCAATTTGTGATTCTTTACAAAACCTCAAAAGCTTGCCTATAAATCCTCGAGGAATAAAGATTTCATTTTCTGATTCCTCAATCATTTTAAAATAACGAGCTGTTTCAAATGTATTCCTTCCTGATTTCTTTTTGATGAAAAACTCAGAATTGGCAAAATTTAATTCTTCTTTCAGAAAATGGGTAAGCGTAGGTGTTAATCCAATTCTGCTGATTCTTATAGTATTACTTAAATAAATACTAAGTTTTCCATTTGTTGTTTGCGGTTTTATTTTACCAGCATCAGGCGCTAGTCTATTATAAATTTCCTCTAAATAGTCCGTGGAAACCTTTTGAATAGTTGCCATAAAATTCCATTGATCATTTAATTGTTCAAATGATTCGGGATCAACAAAGCAGCTATTTCCCTTTTCAAAGGTTGATTTATAAAGCGGTAAAGCAATTAGATTTCCGAAGCCTTTACCCGAAAGAAAATCTTGATTAGGAAACAGTCTATCAAAACTTGAACTTTTGTCAAACATTGAAAACGCTCCAGATTGTTCTAAAATAGAAATGAATATTTTTCGACTTCTTATGGCAGGATAGGGTTTATTAAAAAATATCCAAACGTGCCCGCCATTTCCCGAACGGGAACGCTCCAAGTAGGCCGGAATTTCATTTTCCTTACAGGCTTTAAGAAAAGTAAGAGCTTCATTTTTCCAATTGGCTTTATCGAAATCTGCTACTAAAAACCAAGTGGTGTTGTCTTGTAATAAGGGGTAAACTCCAATCTGATGAAAACCGTCTAAATGCTTTTGTATTTGTTTATCTGTAAGTTTTAGATAAGACTTTTCGGTAAAATTCCGAAATGTCCCTCCATTCATTTTATGCACCCGAAATCGATAAGGGTCATAAAAATATGCTGGCATATAGCCAGATTTCTTCCCTTTCTCCCAACGAACTGCAAATACATCTTCACGCCCTTTGAAAAGAGAACGGAAGATTTGAATTTGAGATAAGGGGGGAATATTCATTGGAAGGAAGTTTATAGTTCATTGATTTCCTTTTCAATTAATCTGTATTTGTCTTTTACATCTTCTCCCGAATAAAAATCTAGCAAGTCTTTTTTGGTTAATGTTCCCTGACTTAAAAAGCGTTTTAAATAATCTTGGTTGAATTCCATTAAAAGGATGGATTTTTCCAATTGCTTTAAAATCGCTTTGTTGTTGTCAATGTTATTCTGAACGAGTGATTTTATAGTCAAAACTTCGTTTATGTCTTTAATGATACGGTTTACCATCATTGCCAAAATATCTTTGTCCAGTTCGACTTCCTTTGCATTTAAGGCAATGTCACGAGCCAACATATAGGCAATGGCTAAATTGCTGTAATCTCCTTTTTGAGAATTGATAATGGCAACAAATCCAACTCCGGGAATATAACCTACATTTTCAAAATTCTTAAGAATAGAGTTTTCAACTAATGAAATATCAAACACAATTAAACTCACTTTACTGTCTCTGTTGGCTTGAGTTTCTATTAATTGACTCCAAGCGGTATCTGATTTTCGGGTAAAAATATCTTTGCTTTCAATGTTTCCTAATCGAACACTTTTATCAAATTTACATTCAATTGCAATTTTTATATCGGGTGTTCCGTTGACTTCACAGATAATATCGCCTGTTTTATTTCGGGGCAAATTACCTGCTGTATTACCCATTAAAAAGGCTCGGTCTTTTAAGCGCTTATCTAGAAAATATTGATTTAAGAATTCTGCGACTTCATCCTCTGCCAATGTTCCCTTAATGGTTGATTTATAGAAAAGTTCTTTCTTCATCTCAAAAATCATCTTCAAACTTTCGAGTTCTGTTCCCAACTCATTAGATGTTTTTGAAAGAAAAGAGGAAATTCGGTCTTCCATCAATGCTAAAACACCAATATATATAGCTCGTAATAATTTCTCATCTCTTTCTGATGCAGGAAGATTATCAAAGTAATTGAAAACGATTTGATTCTCGATTTCAAATTCTTTGATTTCAACTCTTTTGAGCTGTTGGTTTATTTTTATTGTTGCCATTTATACTAAATTTTTAATCTCACCATAAAGCTTAGCCAAATGATCTATTGACAAATCAATTATGGGTTCAAACATAAAGGAATTAATATGAATGTTTTCAGGTGTTATAAGGTTAACTTCGTCCAATTTGCTGATTTCAGTATCCATTGTTCCTACAAACTCATTTTTAAATCTTTTAAATAACTTAGTTGTTTGGTATTTATTAAAAGGTGATTTGTCACTTACTTTAGAAAACATATATTCCTCTGCTTTTAGCCTAATTGCAATAGACAGAATAATTTTTTCCTCAAGATTTATCCCCTGAACAATAGTTGCTGAAACTAGCTTGCTCACTTCAACATCAAAAATTGATTTGATGGTATTACTTTGATTATAATCTTCTAATCCTTTTGAAATAATAACCTTATCATAGACTGTTTTAAGTTCTCTTACTGTAATTAAATTTGTATCATCTTTGAGATGCAATAAAGAAGTCAATAATATAAAATCATTACAAGAACTACCATCCTTAAATTCAATCAAATTGCGTACAAAAGGAATTGATGCCAATAACATCAAAGGGTTTTTCATATTCTTTTTCCAATGATTAAAAGGTTCACTTTGATAATTATGCCCAGTACCTATTAAAGTGATTTCATCTTCATTTTTCAGTGCCATAAAAGAACAATCCCTTTTGACACTTCCATCTAATAAACGGGATTGAATGGTTCTATAAAAATCATAGTTATGAGTTAAAACTATTTGTTTAAAGGAACTGTCGTTTTGAATGTCAGAAAGGTATTGTATAATAGCATACTTATTTTTGTAGTCAAAGGAATCTGCAATATCATCTATGATTAATAATGTTTCATTATTATCCTTTTTTTTAGCCTGAATATTAAATAACACATTCATTAAATACATTGCCCTCTTTTCTCCTTGACTTAAAAAATTTTGCCTGTTTAACTCATCATCATTAAGCACTATTGATGGCTCCCCTTCTTTGGTTTTAAACTCAAATGCAATTATGGGAGCGGATTTACCTAAAATAGAACTGTCTTTATTTATAATGATTGCTTCGAATGGAACGAAAAACCTTTCATTAAACTTTGTTACAATTTTATCCCATTCAGTTTCTTGATTTCTAGCGGATTGTTCAATTTCTGACAGACGCTTTTTGCCCGTTGTGTAAGCATCATTTATTTCGGTTAAGAAGAAAAGTAAATTTGAAAAGTATGAAAACCAAACTTTTTTCTTAAAGCTTTTAATGTCAGTATATTCAGAGACAATTAAAGGTTCTTTTTCAATAATTTCTCTGAACTGTTTAACTGCAACTTTTTTAATTTCTTTTTCAATTTTAAGAAGATATTCATTTTCAACAATGACTTTCTTCTCTTTAAGAAGTCTAGACGCTAGTTGCTTATCATCAATAATTGGATTATCATCTCCATCAAGAAGAATTTTATGATTAGCGTGAAAATAATTTTCCTTGCTCAATGATTGGGCAACTGTATCTGCTCTTCCTGGATTAAAAACTCCAGATTTGAAAACTGAAGAGTTTTTAATTAATTCGTTATAAGTATTAAAGTACTCGTCAATTTTGTTTTTAACATTCGGCTTAGATAAAAAATCTATTACATCTTGATGAAATAACTCTCCATATTTCATTGAAGAATAGTTATCTATCAATTCCTGCTGATAAATATCACTAAATAGATCGAAGATGTTTTTTTTATCAAAGTCACTTAATAATTTTTGTTCAATATCTTTTTTAGGAACTCCAGACTTGCGGTTTAAATCGATTATTATTTTATCCTTTAATTCAATTAAATTTCGGAAAATGGAATCATATTCATCTTTTGAGTCTTGATCAACTAACAGTTTAGATTGACTTTCAGAGGTGTTAATGTTCTCAAAAGATTTAATAACTAATATGTTACTGGCTTCTATATCATTATCTTCAACCTTTATTGAGTAAGAAGATGTTTTTCCGTATAATCTATCTTTTGGCACTCCTCCTTTAGATAATTCTTGAAATGTATTAGCAAAGGAAGTTTTCATCACTCCATTTGAAGCATAAATAACTATTGTATTTGATTGTGTAAAATCAAATGTGTGTTTAAGTTTATTAATCCCAAAGCAATTTTCTAACTCCAAGTTGATTTTATCCATTCCTTAATCATAAAGATTTTTAACATATCTGTTGATGTAACTATTCAATCCCCGACCACTTCTGGCTAATCTTTTCATAGTTTCTATGTGGCTTTGTCCAGCTTTCCGATAACTATATCTATATGATCTAGATGTTCCTGAAAATTTCACAATGATATAATCTGAACCTATTTCATAGGCTGAAACACCCGAATATCCTCCCGAGTTTCTATATCTTTTCATACTTAAATTGATTTATTCAATTCTTTCGTATGGATAAACATTTTTGAAATTCCTGTTCAGGTAAGAACCGTGAGAAGGAGCTTCCAATAAATTTTGATATTCGTGTGCGGGAACGCCTTTATAGACATAAAGACTGTTATTAAGAAATCTTACATAGACTTCTTGATTTTGTTCATCATAACCGATACTATCAATATTTGATGAACTAACTGTATTCATTTCTGGTAAACTCATATTTTATAATTTTTATTACGCCAAGATTTTAATAATTGTTTATATTCATTTTTAGGTTCATCAATTTTTTCTAACCATTTTTCAGATGCTTTAGGGTCGGAGCTTTTAGGAGCATTTGCGATTTTAAAGAATTTCACTCGTGATGGTATCTTCACTGCTTCTCCTGAAATTAGTGCTTCGCCAGTTCTCAAACTTGGTAATAAATCCACCATACTTTGCAACTCATCTTGAACAGCGGAACGAATATGACCTCTGTCTTTAGAGTTGTTCATACGTAACGCAATCATAGTACCACATTGACTTAGTACAGTTTCGTCTAATTCTGAAGGTCTTTGAGTTACCAGCAACAATCCTACACCATATTTCCGCCCTTCTTTTGCAATCATTTGAACTGTTCGAGAAGATATTGAATATTCGCCTGCTTTTAAATAACTATGAGCTTCTTCTAAAACAATTAACAAAGGTTGATTTTTGCCGCCAACTTTGGTGGTAACACCCCAAAATAAACCATCATATATAATTTTCAGAAGTGTACCAGATATAGAAGATGTTATTTCACTTGGAATACCTGATAAATCTAAAATGGTTATTGGTAATTTGTTGCCAAGCCATTTCAAAAACATAGCATCTAAATCTTCCTCGGTTTTACCATTTTTGTCAGGAGTTAACTTTCCAGGAGAGAATAGAAAACTGTAACTGCCGTCATTTAGCCTATTTCTTATACTATCCAAAAAACTCAACAAACCTTTAGCTTTTTGATTTAAAAATGGTGCACTATTACCCATTCCAGCGGGAGTATATTCATTGGAAATTAACTTTTCAGCATCTCCTGTAACTATTAATGCACTTAATGTTGTTCGTGTAGTATCTGTAAATGTTCGTTTCTCATAATCAGTTAATTCGAACCAAAGTTTTTTTATGCTAAAAGGAATTGGAGAATCAGCAGTAATAGATTCCTTTGTTACTTCTATTTTATTATCTACTGCACTTTTAATTTTTGATTCTACAACTTTTTCTCTAATATATTCTCTTTGTTGATCGGTTAAATTTCCAGAGAATATTTTCATCAATTCATTAAATGGTAAAGCCCAAAATGGAATTTGTAACTTATTCTCATCATCTGGTGAGTTTACATCTATTACTTTTGAATGTTTTGAAAGGGCATCATTGTACTCACCGTGAGGGTCAATTACCAAAATTCTTGAACTTGGAAATTCCCTATTAGCTATTGATTGAAGTAATACCGAAACAGAATTTGATTTACCACTACCAGTTGATCCTACAATAGCACAATGCCTTGAGATGAGTTTATCTAAGTCAACCTTAGCGTCTAAACTTTCCGATACACTAATATTTCCAACAGTAATTGAATTAGTTTCTTCATACCCACCATAGATAATATCAAGGTCCTTGATTGTTACCAAATGGACTTTATCTCCTGTTGTCGGGTATTGCGTTACACCCCTTTCAAAGTTTTTTCCAATCTGTTCACCAGCTAAAACTATGTTTATCCATCGTGTGTTTTTTAAAACATCATAATCTTTTGCGACAGCTTCTCTTAAACTTTCAGGAATAGCGGCAGAACCTATCTGTGTTACTATACCGTAAAGGTTGGCATAGCCTAAAGGAATTCTTACAAACGAACCTATCTGCCCCACACGATAAACAACGCCATCTATGATAGGCATATTGGATTTTATACTATCAAACAATTTGACAGAAATACTATTTCCGCTAATACTATCTATTTCACCTATTTCTGTTATTCTATTTTTTGACATTCTCTCCAAGGTTTTTGATTTCGTTATCGCTAACCATAGAATTTAGGAATTTAATGAGTTTGCCAAAATCAGGTAATATAAATTCACCTTTTCCCGTCCAAATTTCTTCTCCTTTTGTTTCTTTTTTAATTTCCTCACTTAAATCGATAGCCCCATCTTCATCGAAATAGAGATTAAGATTAACTGTATCATCTTTTGATGGTTCTGATTTTAATTTCCATTTTCCA
The DNA here is from genome assembly GCF_031846505.1 of Autumnicola edwardsiae. NCBI lineage: Bacteria > Pseudomonadati > Bacteroidota > Flavobacteriia > Flavobacteriales > Flavobacteriaceae > Autumnicola > Autumnicola edwardsiae. The sequence continues at coordinate 3,173 of NZ_JAVRHP010000063.1, read as the reverse complement.
TAGTTACGACCAATAACTGCACTTCGAGAAGCATAAACAGAAACTTTAGGATTGTCCAAAGCTATCTTGAAAACATTGGCATTTTTATCAATTTTATCATATTTATCAAATATTAAACCTATAACGTGCGATGACTTATTTGTTTTCAATGCTGAAATAATACGTGAATTTATATGTTCGTCTCCCCAAGAATAACCACAGGTAATCAGTATTGCATCATCTTGCTTCAAGAAATTAGACAACCTGTCCATCAAACTTTCATACGGTTGCTTTTTTGAATCTTTGTATTTTAGAGTAGAAGGATAAATTAATATATCATCGTCATCTGGGCTGACTCTCATTATCTTTTCTGTATCCTTATCAAAATGCCAACCTAAAGAACCGTGGATTTTCCATAATTTTGTTTGATTTGATAAAAACGAAAAATCTTCAACTGATTCTGGGTTAAAAAAGGCTCTAAGACTTCCGCAAAATCCATCATAATAGGGAATATCTTTATGTTCTAATCCAAGCTCAAATAAGAAATCATAATTAGTTGTAAAAACCTCAATAGGATATTTTCTTTCCGCTTGACCAATCCAATTGGCAAAATCTGTTTGAACTAATTCTGATACTATGTCTTTCGTCACTATTTGACGAAATTCCTTTTTTGAAGCTATATTACATAAATCAACTTGGTGTACACTTACCTTTTTTCTAACTTCTTTTTTGATTCTTTTAATCAAATCTGCAAACTCATCTTTGTTAAGAGAATTTAGTATACTTTTTCCTATGAAGGAAACTTTTTGTTCAAGATTGGACAATATTGTTTCTATGTTGAAGTTTTTCTCTCCAAGTTCTTCTTTTATTTCTAATAATGCTGTTTTGTATTTAGCATCTATTTCTCCAACCTCTTCAACGATTTCAGATGTCATTTTACCAATTGCAGGTACAGTAAGAGAAGTTTTATTTTTTAGTGCTAATGAACTCCCTGCACCAAAAAGGAAACCTATCTTCTTTTTATCAGAGATAAGTATTTGTTGAATTCCTCTTATGTATTCTGAAGGGTCGTGTGTAATCATACTAAATTATTTATTTCTATTAATCTCCTTGTCGAAAGCTTCTTTCAAATACTACCCGCTAAGTTTATTTCTTTTGATAATTATATTTTTCCTTGATTTCGTGTGCAACATATACTCCTTTAGAAGGTGAACTCATTAGTTTCTCATACACATTTTCCGGTACATCAACATACTGATAAACAGCTCCGTGGTGAAATTCTATTTCTAAAATGTGTGCTTCTTTATCATAGCCAACAGCCGCAATGTTGGAAGAATCTACTGGAACTCTTTGTATTCCTGTATTACTGTCTTCTGAAAAGATAGCGAGTACTTTTTTACCTAAATCAGTAGTGTAATATTTTTGATTTTTACTTGTTGGCTTATCAGGCAGCGTTTGTTTTAACCAGTCAACCTCCAAAAGCGGTTTTATGTAGGTATCGAAATTTCTGCTATTATTATACAAATCTAAGTTTTCCAAAATTGACAAACGGTTTTGTGGCTTTTCACAATAGTTTAGTACCTTTAGATAAATAGATTCTAAAAGTTCAAGCAACTTAGGCGCTACTTGGTCTCTTTTTGGTGTTTTTTGCGACCTAAGATGTTCATCTATTTCGATTAATGAATTTAAAATCAATGCTTTACCTTCGTCCTTTCTTAGGTCATCTTCCTGACCTAAGATGGAATTGGTAAGTGGGTGTACGGCTAGGATACACAAAAAGTAGGCGTTGTTTTCGTCTGTTTCAAAGACGGGTGGAGGCGAACCATTTTCGGCTAAACTTTTGTGAATAATAGGAAATCCTGTTCCCCTGCCTTCCGTGAGTTTCAACTCTTTTAAAAACCCACCTATTTTTCGGTTTCTGTAATCTCGTGCCACTACTCTTTGTTTTTTCAGCATCGCTTGGTTAATAGGCGGCATAGGACCAGGGAAACTCAATATTTCAATTTTATCTTTATGGATTTGAATTTCCACAGGGTTTTCTCGTTCGTAGCTTTTATGATAAACAGCATTGACCACTGCCTCTTCTATGGCTTGAAAAGGATAATTGAAGAAACGTATAGATTCAGCTTGTTTGGCGGATTTAACCACCAATTCTTCGACAATGTTTGATTTAAAATACTGTAAAACGTCCCTAATCTGCTGAATAATAGAACCTTCAACTATTTTTTCAGTATAATTTTTCCCAACTTCATTTTTATGTATCACTAATTCAATATTCGCTCCGGAAAAATAATGTTCAGGATGCTCATTGAACAAGAGCAGACCAGCATTTGTAGGTCGTAATAATTCGTTAGAACCTTTAGCGATCATTAGGTGTCTGCACAATTCAGAAAAAGGGATTTTTGTACTCTCTTCATACAAGGAGCTCATTACTTCCTTTAAATAGTTTTGAATCAAACGCAAATTCAAATCATCTAAAGTTGCGGTCTGGTTTATTCGGTCATCAAATGGAATGCGTGCCGTGAGTTCAATCAACCTTCTCTCGTCATCAGAACCATCTTTTACTTTTAACGTTTTTGAACCTCGCTTGATGTACATTGCTCTTTCAGTTCTTTTTTCGCTTAAACTAATGGGGGCTTTGTAGGGTCTGTTATCTCCAGCGGGGGCAAAAACAATCAGGATATGCCTCCCGTTCATTAAATAAGGCTGAAAAACAGGAATATATACAGGGCTTAATTTGTGAGACAGTTCAATCAGTTTTTTCTGGATGGAATCCAATTCTTTAACTTCTAAACCGATTGGGGGTAATTTAGCTTTCCCATTTTCTTCTTCTACTCCAATAATGACATAACCTCCATCCCAATTATTAATATCATTAGCGTAGGCACATAAAGAGTGAATGACATCCTCTGGATTCCATCCTTTTTTTAACTCAATCCGATCCCATTCAACCGTATTGCCGTGTAGTAATTCATCTATGTTTATTGGTAATGCCATTATTTATTAAATCATATTATAATTTCATCATATATTGATGGAGGTTTCCGAAAACGCTAACCAATTTTTTCTTTGACTCTGTTACTTTCATTTGCTCTTGTTCGCTTTTAAATATTTCACCCTTTCCTCGGCTACTTTCAATGCTTCTATTCCTAAATCTTCGTCTTTGATTTCATACAGAATTTTGTCGCTTAGGA
>NZ_JAVRHP010000062.1:0-20007 GCF_031846505.1 Autumnicola edwardsiae | reverse complement strand
TGGCACAAATCGATCCGAGATATCCAGCCGGTAAGTTTTTTTCTCCATTGGATTCCATCTCCAATAGTTCAACCAATAGAACATAGCATTCAATTTATGCTCTCTTTTCAGATTATTGATTAATCTTAAATAACTATAGGTCACCTCCTCTTTACTTACTCGATTATTTCTTACCGATTGTGGCAGATGTTGTTTATACAAAGTGAAGAAATGGCGATTAGAAATTAGCCATGAAGGATCTTTTGCCCCTGAAGAAAAATGTTCTATTAATATCTCCCTGGTTACCATGATCTTATATCCCGCCAACCTATAACGTATTGAAATACTCTGGTCATAGTTATGAAAGCCCCTGATGCGTTCATCAAATTTAATCTCTGAATCTTTTCTCAAGGCCAAAAATACTCCATCAATAACCACTACTTCTTCCAGGTCATCAGCAAATCCTCTCTGAATTTTTTCAACTTTACCGTTTTTATAATGCTGAATTAAATTCATCACCCAATTATCAGGTTCGTTTTCCCACCAACCATTAGGGGTCTTTGTCTTTACTTTAGAACCTGCTATTCCAATTAAACCTAATTGTGAATTTTCTTCAAAGTAATTTAATAAGATTTGTCCCCACATTGTTGTACGAAAACAAATATCCTCATGGACACACAAGATAAACGGATATTTAGCTCTTTCCAATCCGTAATTATAAATCTTACTTATGCCCAAATTTTCAACTGAATTATCTATACCCAAAATCTCATAAGAGATAATTCCAATGGTCTCAGTTATATTCTTTTTTAAAGCTTGTAACAATCCAGGATTTACAGAACAAACTATGATTGAAATCATTTAGAAATTTTAGATTCGCTTAACTGCTCCATTAATCTACAAGAAACCGGATAATCAAATTTTCTGGCAAATAGAGCATCAGATTGTGCTATTTTTTGATAATCGGTTTCATCCAAAACCGCTGGATTATTTCCATTTCTTGGTGTCCAGTCAATATATCGTAGATTATTGTTATTAATTGATTCGAGGAAGGGTGAATTCAATAGTATAGTTTGAAAAAAAAATTCTTCTGAGCATAAGGTGTGCCTAAATCTTTTAAGATAAGAGGGATGGTCTTCCTGATAATCTAAGACATATGTCAATGCATCCCGATTTAAACTCCACCAGGTAGAGCCCCCATAGATCTCCGGAAAATCAACTCCAAAACCTCTTTTAAGACCTAACTTTCTCTGAAGTTGCAGAGAATTATTTATCCACCTTGACTCAGTATCACTTTTATAATTAAAAATATCGAAAAGATTAAAATATTCTAACCGGTCAAGTCCACCATTGCCACCCCAACCTTTAAAAGGGACTTTAAAATATTCCAAAAAATTTCGATGTCCATGGCGCTGATAAAACAATTTAAAAAATTCAAGATTTTTTATAGGATGATCATGACCGCTTATTAAATGGAAATAGACATTCTCCTTATCCTCAACAGCCATTGTCGACAAATAAAGAATCGCTTTTAAATGATTTAGTCCTCCCCAGTTCACCTTATACTCCTGAACCAATAGTTTTACCTGGGGATAATTTTCAATTTTTTCACGTTCGTGGTCTGTAATATCGCTTTTCCTGTCAAGGTGGATATAAATTTGAAAATCACTATCAAAAAAATTTATGATTTTTTCAAGATGAAAGTAATTCTTATATGCAGTTATAAGTATAGCTTGTTTCAATTAGTGGAGGATTTATTTAAGTTCTAAAAAGGCGCTTCAGTTTTCTGAAAGGTTTTAATAAATTACTACCTATACGAAACTCCAAACTCTCGGTTTTCTTTACTTTCGTTCTTTCCTCCTGTTCTAGCCTGTCCAGTAAATGATCTATTATTAATGTGTAATGCTCCTTATAAAGCACTTCGTGTTTAAAATAGATATATCTTAAAAGTTCGAATTTCAAGGTACTAGCTTTTTTGCTTACTGAATCATCTTTTATACGATAATGAAAAAGAACCTCGGGAATCACATAAGTTTTACCTCCGTTTGCATGAAGTCTAATAAAAAATTCCCAATCTTCAAAACCCGAAGTCATTTTTTCATCATAACCTCCTACCTCTTGCCAGTCTGCCTTACGAAACATTGAATTACTCAAGGTGGCGTTCCACAGAAGAAACTTTTTTATATCACCACCTGAGGGCTTAAAAACCCGACATTCATTTTCATTCTTAAACCACCTTGCTTGGCAGGTGATAGTTTTATGATTACCGGAATCCAGGATTTTGACAGCTTTTGTACAAAATGAGGGCTCGAAGTAATCATCACTATCAAGTACCAGGATGTATTTCCCACTGGCAACATTTATTCCTCGATTTCGGGCAGCGGCAGGACCTTTATTTTCTTGGGTGACTAGTATTGAAAGTTTAGACTTAAGTTCTTTCAGTACTTTTTTTGTAGATCGATTAGACCCATCGTCTACTACAATAACCTCTTTATTTTCATAGTCCTGGTCCAAGGCTGAATCAACTGCTTTTTCAATATATTGAGAGTCATTATAACAAGGAATAATAATAGAAATAAGCCTTCCCATCTTAATTAATTAACAAGTCCTGCAACTTTTTGATTTTATATTTATTTAATAATTTATTTTTATAAATCCTCCTAATATCTAAAGATATTTCTCTATACTTAATATTTGGCAGCTGAACCAATTTATATGCGATTTGTACCATTTCCTGAAAATCATTAGCTATAAGCCAATCATATTCTCCCAACCTTTCTTTCATAGCTCCAACATTATAAGAAAGAACTGGTATTCCTGCTGCCATAGCTTCTAAACCTGTCATAGGCCCTCCTTCATAAACAGAAGTTAATAAAAAATAGGAGATTTGTTCATAGAATTCTTCGGTCATCATTGGTGAAATGGCGCGTTTGTTCAGTGTAATCTGGCCTTCTAAGTTTTTATTTAGTACTAGTTGATTTAAGAATTCAAAATACTTTTCATGTCCGTCACCTTGTATTAGCAAGGTCGCATGAAAATTTAAAGCACGAAGTTCATCTATAATTTTTATAGTTTCCTCTATGCGTTTTTCTTTAGAGAATCTACACAAAATTCCAAAAGTATAATTTCTCTTTGTGCGTACTTCTAAAAGTTTTGATTCATTCCCAATAGTTATATCTTGAACAACAACATTCGTAGTCCCAAAATTATTATAAAAAAAGTTCTGCTGCATTTTACTCATAACAATATTATATTTTACCTTCCTTAAAATTTCCTGCATCCAATCAGGAATAGAAGTATTTTCAAACATCGTATACTTGAGTACAATTCTGGAAGAGTGGAAATTGTTTATTAAGGGGATGAAATAATGTAGAGATTGAGTTGTTAAAACATACACTTTAGAATACTTTTTAAAACTTCGAAAGAACCAGTATAAATTTTCTCCTAAGGGAGACTTCAAGTTAAGTGTTCTTTTAATCTTTCCTTCTATTCTTCTAAACAACATGTTTTGAAAAAATTGTGGATAGGTAGAAAAAGTTATAATTGGATTAACAGCAAAAGGACTGCATTTTTCTACATCGAAAACTGAGGGGGAAAAGATCTCTATCTCCTCGAAGCCTCCTGTCTTTGCTAGAAAATTAGCTGTGTTTAAAGTTTCCAGTTCTGTCCCTCCAATATCACCCAAGAAAGGAGTGGCAATTAACAATCTCATATTTGAATTATTACTAGCTCCAAATATGGAATAAGAATAATTTAATTTCTTCCTTCGTATCATTTTATTTTTCTGGATAACAAGTATTTTCTCATACGATAGCTACTCCTATTTAGCGATATGCAAATATTAAGTAAGACAAATAATTGAACTTTTTTTACAGAGGGAAATAAACGATTAAATTTCAATAAATTATTTAAAATATACTTAGCATTTTCAGGATGATCGTTTTCAATCGAAGTGAAAAACATCAAAACTAAAGATTTATAATAGTAGTTTATAAGCTCGTAATCATTGAGTTTTAACGATCTGCTCATATTAACGACAGAAATGTAACTCCTAGAAGAAGAATGTTCTTCAACATAAACTTTATCTTTGCTGGATTTGGAGCCTGCATGCTGTCTGTACAAAAAAAGAGGAATATTTTTTAATTTATAGTTTAAACTATTTGTTTGAAAAAATATCCTAGAATAAAACTCTGTTTCTTCCCCCCTCTTTAGGTTAGTATTAAATAATTTTTTTTTATTTAAAAAAGCTTTTTTAAATAAAATAGAAGGTGTTAAAATTTGAAGATTCCATAATACGTATTCTTTAAAAAGATTTCGAGTTTCGAACAATTCTATTTTATTTCCGATTTCCAATTTCTGATTAGTATAATAGCCTGAGCATATTACAAAATCTATATTTCCTGTTAATAGTTCAATCATGAATGTTAGGAAATTTGGCAACATTAGATCATCACTATCAAACCAGTTAATGTATTCTCCTTTACTCACCTCAAATCCATAATTCCTACAAGCGTTAGCACCTTTCATGGAATTTACCGGACGTTCATGATATTTTATTCTCGGATCTTTTGCGCAATAGAATTCTAAAAGCTCCTCTGTATAATCTGTTGAACCATCATCCACCACGATACATTCCCAATTGACATAGGTTTGCTGGATCACTGACTCAAGCGTTTCACCAATTAAGTGAGCGCGGTTATATGTTGGGATAATTATAGAAACCATTTATTTTACAAGAAAAGTTATTATTCAAGAAAGCAGGCAAATTCGGTCTGTAAAAGTTTGTTTCTAAACTCATCATAATTTTCCACCAGATCTTCTATCCCCTCACTATTCTGTTTCCTTAAATCACTCTTCGACTTATGTACAGGAACATTTAAAAAATCAAAAATTGAATTCATAGTTTCACCTCTGTCCTGGGTTAGTTTTTCATAAGTGATTTCAAAATATGGGTGATTCTGAAAACTGTATAAAGTCTGATGTTCCCATTCCTTTCTCTCTTTTAACTTTTTATAGAACTGATCAACTTCAACTACTATTTTTCGTTGATCTATAGGTATATCTTTCATCGTAGGAGTTAAACCCCAAATGCGGGTGTGATGTGCTATTAAGAGAGATAATTCAGATCTGACTACATTCTCCCTCTTTAGATGTATTATTTTCATCTTTCTATCCGACTTTATAAGGTCCCAAACTTTTTTATCCTTACTCCCTAAAGGATGATCATAAAAAATTTTAAATCCTACTGAATCAATCTTATTTATCTTTCTAGAAAAAGTTTTATCCCATATTTCAGAAAAGCTTAATTCCCTCTCTTTATTAAATAGTTCTCCATAGGCATGAATATTTCTATGAGAGGATAATAAACTTATTAACAAGTTTGAACCTGTTCTAGGGCCTGTAATAACCACGAATTTTTCATAGTTGTAATTCCCAAAAAGTTCATGAGCAGCTCTACTGACAGATTTCTTGAATCTTTTCTTTAATGTGACAATTTTCACCTGTTCAATTTTTTGTGTTTCATATTTTAAAAAAGAACAAAACTTCGCTCTATCCTAGAATTCATTTTAATGGCACTAAAAAATATAGTTGTTCCTTACTTTACTTTTGGTCCTGAAAATATATTGACTGTAAAAATGGTCATGGTTAAATCGGGAGCTCCTACAGAAAATTGTTCTGAAGAACCGGAAATAATCATAATGGTAAATGTTGCAACTGAAAAGGAGTAACGTCAAATTTCTGTGATTTACGTAACAAAACATATCTGTCGATATATTGGGAATTACTTTCCAAAAGAAACTTCCATTCTTTTGCTATTTCCTCTTCGTGAGGTCGGCAAACGTCATCTAAATAGGCAGAACAGTGATCAGTCAACCATTTTTCTAAAAAAGGAACCACTGTAAATACTCTCCTTTACTTTACTCAAAACCATAATTCCTGCACGCATTGCCCTTTTTGACCTATTATTATTGCCACCAGATTTCTTTCCACTCATCAGTAGCGTTAACTCAAAATCATTCTTCCTTTCTTAATACTATCGTATATCCTGTTTTTCTATATTGTTTAAAGCCTCTTACCCGCAAAAATTCATATATTTTAAAGATTAATTTGGCAACTAAGCGCTTAGATTCCTTAAGTCCATAAAACATTCGGCTCTCCTGGAATCGATATTGTAAGTTCTCAACTGAATATTTATCTGTTATTGCTTCCCTTGTATAATTATTTTTATTACCAGAACACATGTATTTCATGAAAATATATGGATTATATGGTTTAACATGAGAAAGATCATCATAAAATCCCTCCCACATTAAAGGTGCGGAAATCACTATTACCCCTCCTGGCTTACAACATCTATCAAATTCCTTGAGCGTATCATATACTTCTTGTGGCTCTAGATGCTCTATCACGTGACTCATATGAATAACATCGAAAAAACTGTCTTTAAACGGCAATTCTGGTAGTTGACCCAAAAAAACATTTTTATACTTAGTATTTAAATACTTGACGCTGATCATATTGCCCTCAAATAAATAAACATCTTCATGTTTACAAAAATCTGCAAAACTCCCATTTCCTGCTCCTATATCCAAAACATTATCCCCGGAGTTTATAAGATTTTTTGCAATTTCGAAAAAAGGTTCTCTGTTATGTGTTACAAACTTCTCATTCATTTTTTTTCCATGTTGCATCTTCAATTACAGGATACCCATTTTTACTAGAAATGGGCCCTCCTAATCTAATACTACCTTCCTTAACCAACAAATTAAAAACCTGTGGTTGAAAATCAAAAACTTGAAGAGAGGTTCCTAACCAAAGGTTAGCATCATATAACCCAGATGCCATTCTTAATTTGTCCAATTTTCCACTAATTTGATTTTCCCCTATTTCTAAAGAAAAAGTTTCACCACTGTGTCCGGAATAAATCTGAAATATTGGCTGAGACTCCTTACCTTTTAAGGTGAAAGCAAATTCTGTCTTTAATTTTTTATTTGAGACAACTTTTGCCTCAAACTCAAACGGTTTGCCGGTTGCCACTTCAGAAGTTATTTCAAAGGATTTAATATAGATATCCTTTTTTGGATCGCTATTATAATAACGAGTATCTGGTATTAAATTTTGAGAATTAAGATAATAATCTATAACATCAGATGGCTTTCCTTCAATTTTCTTTTCTCCATTTTCTAAATAAAAAGAATAACTACATAAATTCTGAATAGCTACCATATTATGACTAACAAACAACACCGTTCTTCCCTCCCCTTGTGAAATATCGTGCATTTTCCCAATGGCTTTTTTTTGAAATTCGGCATCGCCAACTGCTAGAACCTCATCTACAACCAAAATTTCTGGCTCTAAGTGTGCGGCAACTGCAAAGGCTAGTCTTACTGTCATTCCACTACTATACCGTTTAGTAGGAGTATCTATATACATTTCACATCCCGAAAAGGCTATAATTTCATCTATTTTTGATTTAACTTCAATTCTGGTCATTCCAAGGATAGCACCATTTAAATAGATATTTTCACGTCCGGTAAGTTCGGGATGAAAACCTGTTCCCACCTCTAAAAGTGAGGCTATTCTTCCTTTTGTTTTTATAGTACCGGTAGTAGGCGCAGTTACCCGGGATAATATTTTCAGTAGCGTAGATTTTCCTGCTCCATTTTTTCCAATAATTCCTAAAACCTCCCCTTGTTTTACCTCAAAATTGATATCCTGTAAAGCCCATACATAATCATTTTTTGCTGCCGCACTACGATCCTTTAAGCTTCCCACCTTTAGATAAGGATCCTCCTTCCCCCTCACACTGTGCCACCACCTGTTAAGGTCATGACTTAAGGTTCCTGTCCCCACTGTTCCCAGGCGGTATTGCTTAGATATGTTTTCTGCTTTTAAAATTATGCTCATTGGATCACATTAACTTATGTATAGTTTAGAAAAGAGTAATATACATATCTATAGTTCTACAAAAAAGTCCCTCCACTGGGTTTTAGCCAATTGCGCTTTTAAATCTTTATAATTTATTAGCAAGTCAGAGATTCTCTCCGGATTCTGCTTTTTGTTAGGAACCTCTTCTACTATGAATGAGACTCCCAAAAATCCAAAAATTTTGGAAAGAACCTCTTCTTTATTTTCCTGCAAATCTTCATAGGCTACTTCAATAAAATCATGATTGCGAAACCTTTTCCTGGTATTTATTTCATTTTGCTGTGTCCTCTCGAATATTCTTTGGCATTCTTCATAATCTAAAGTAACTTTTTTATCCTGGATTAATAAATTGTCAGGTTTATGAATGCTCTCAGTCCACTTTTTCGTTTTTTCTCCTATTTTTTCAGATAAATAAGATCGTAGATAGTTTCTCCGTGTCAAATGTATGATTCTTATATCTCTATCTGCTTCAATAATATCCCAGACGTCCTGATCTTGATCATAAGGATGATTATAAAATAATTTGAATCCAACCTGCTTAATTCTCTTTGGCTTTTTATGAAAAAATTCATTCCAAATTTGAAGGCAACTTTTTCCTCTCAGATGCTTAAATATCTCACCTTCACAGATAAGATTAGGATGATATCTTAAGAGTGTCATTAACCACGTGGAACCAGTTCTTGATCTGCTTATTATAACATATTTCTCATAATTTTTATCACCATACATTTCATAACTTAAAGACGTTTTTGTTTTTAAAATCCAAGAATATCCTTTTTTTAAAAATCTAATAACTTGATCCATGATTACTACAACTATATTAAACCGTATCAATAAAATTCTTCTCCGTCCTATTAAAAATAATCAATCCCACCAGAAATAAAACTACTGAAATTAAAAATGTATAACCAAAACTGGTCCAGGAGAATATTCCGGTATCCAGCAGCATATATCGAAATCCTTCAATGATATACGTCAGCGGATTATATTCCACCACCCAGCCATAGCTACCCAGTTGCTTTACAGCCTCACTCAGCGGATAGGGAACCGCCGAAATATATACCAGCAACGAAGTCGCGAATCCTACCAAAACCGTGAGATCGCGATATTTGGTCGTAAACGCCGAAATGATCATTCCCAGCCCCAATCCCATCAGCGCCATCATTAAGACATAAGCAGGAAAAAGCACCAGGTTAGCATTCGGATTTATTTCGTATCCTTTAAATAAAAAGTAGCAATAAAAAATGACAAATATCAGCAATTGTATTCCCAGCTTCAGCAGGTTGGAGATCGTGGTACTCAGCGGCATAATCACCCGCGGAAAATATACTTTTCCAAATAGTCCGGCATTACTCCTAAAAGTATTTGAGCTTCCTGTAAGACACTGACTAAAATAATTCCAGGCCGTGATCCCCGCCAGGTTAAACAGAAAAGGAGGCACGGTTCCCGTAGGGATATCCGCTATATTATTAAATACCAGCGTAAATATTACCGACGTAAAAAGGGGCTGAATAAAATACCACAACGGCCCCAGGATCGTCTGTTTATAAACGGTGACAATATCTCGCTTCACAAACAGCACCAACAAATCCCGGTATCGCCAGATCTCCTTAAAATTAAGATCGATCAGCTTCCGCTTTGGGGTGATTTCGTAAAGCCAGTCGTTATCCGCTTCGCTCACGTTCAATTGTTTGGGGTTGGGGTTTAAAAGTGCGAAGTTAAGGGATTTAAGGAAAAATCAGGAGAGATTCTGTTCTTTGTTTGTGGTTTGTAAGTTGTCGGTGAATGCATTTTATAAACTACTATCATTGCGAAGGAGCATCTTTGCGACTGGAGCAATCCCACTGCTTATCGGTATTGCATGGAAGATTATATAAACAATAACAGCTTAATCTACTTCAAGACAGGCCACATCTTTATAATCGAGATTTAAAAGAAACTCCGTAAATAGCTCTTTCTTTTCAAGGAAGATGTCTTCGAGATGATTAGTGGTAGTATTCCCCATTCTCAACCAGATTATTTTGGGCGGATGACCCTTTAGATTTGAGAGGTCAAAAAAGTCTGCATCAAAAGTAACAATGGTAAAGTCATTTTCTCGCGCAAACTCCCATATCCCGATATCAGTTGCGTTCTCTAATCCCAATTCCCTTACTTGTTTTGCTTCAGGATAAAAAGGTTTGATTTTCTTCAAAAGCCGGAAAGAGATATTCTGATCAAATAACAGTTTCATTAGGCCACCCTAATTTTGTGCTCCCTATCTGCTGCATATGCCAGACAGGCTTGGATATGTTCATTTGTTAGTTCGGGAAAATCCATTTTTATTTCCTCCTGGCTCATTCCATTTGCAAACCAATTAAGGACATCATAAACCGAAATTCTTGTTCCTGACAAATAAGGTCTTCCAAACCGAATATTGGGATTGATGAAAATGTACTGCTTGTAATCTATCATCTTTTACATTTTTAATGATAAAGTTACGAATAAAATATTCGCTTTGCTCATGATAGTGAAGAGTGAGAAGCATTTCCGCTTTACTCACATTAAATGGTTTATCCTTTGGGTTTAGAAGTGCGAATATAAGGGATTTTCAGGAAAGATTTCTATCCTTTGTTCGTAGTCTATGGTTTGTCAGTTCTGGATTATGGGTGGTTCCCAGTTGTAAGTTGTCGGTTGTGAATGCATCTTATAGACTGTTATCATTGCGAAGGAGCATCTTAGCGACTGGAGCAATCCCACTGCTCCCGGAACCAATAGTTAGTTTGGAAGTTGGAGTCCGGTGAATAATTTTACAATTTTCACTCCTTAACTCCTTCGCAAATAAAGTTTCCGCAAAAAAATCTGTCTCTTCTCTTTCATCATATAATTCTGCAAATTTTTGATTTTAATCGGAAATAAGACACCTCAAATCGAGAAATTTAAGTTCCCGGAATCTAACCTGAAATATTTCTGTAGTTTTAAAGGAAATCTGAATTTAATTCTGATTTATAAGGGATCAGCAGCTAATTTTTTAACCACTTTTATAATTGGGAAATGATTTTTAATTCTCTGCCATTTTTAATTTTTCTCCCTGTTGTCTTTATCCTCTACTGGTTTATATTTAAAGGCCATACAAAGTGGCAAAACCTGTTGGTACTTGTTGCCAGTTACATTTTTTATGGATGGTGGGATTACCGCTTTCTCGCCCTGGTTGCTGCCAGCACTTTAGTAGATTATATTTTAGGCCTTGCCATAGCCAAAAAGAAATTGCTTACATGGCGTAAGGCATTTCTTATTTGCAGTATCCTTTTTAATCTGGGGTTACTGGGCTTCTTTAAATACTTCAACTTCTTTATTAAAAGCTGGATAGATGCCGGGGAGTCTTTAGGCTTTACGATGCACCTGGAAACCCTGCAGATAATCCTGCCGGTGGGAATCTCGTTTTATACCTTCCAAACGCTGAGTTATACTATAGACGTATACAGGAACAGGATTACTCCCACCCCCGATTTTATAAAGTTTGCTGCTTTCGTGTCATTCTTCCCTCAACTGGTGGCGGGACCTATAGAACGGGCTTCAAGGCTTTTGCCTCAATTTGCTGCTGCAAGGAAGTTTAATTTTGAATTTGCCAAAAGCGGTGTCCACTTAATCATATGGGGCTTATTTCAAAAGATTGTAATTGCCGATAATTGTGCAACTTTTGTAAATGCTATCTTCAGCAATTACGAAAACTTAAACAGTCTTAGCCTTACATTGGGTGCCATCTATTTTGCCTTTCAAATCTACGGGGATTTTGCAGGTTACTCTAATATCGCAATAGGAACCGGGAGATTACTGGGGTTCGATTTAATGAGGAATTTTAACTATCCTTATTTCTCGCGTAACGTGGGGGAATTCTGGCGACGTTGGCATATTTCCCTTTCTACCTGGTTCCGGGATTATTTGTACATTCCGCTGGGCGGATCCCGGGGATCTAAATTTCAGCAGATACGAAACACCTTCATTATTTTCCTGGTAAGTGGCTTATGGCATGGCGCTAACTGGACTTTTGTAGCCTGGGGGGCTTTGCACGCCCTATTTTTTATTCCGCTGCTCATAAAAAAGACCAATAGGAAATATCCTGAAAACAGTTCTCATAATCAGATATTCCCTCCCTACCGCGAGCTTGTTAAAATGATTTTCACCTTTTCTATCGTCTGTATCGCCTGGGTTTTCTTTAGGTCACCTTCAATAAATGACAGTTTTGGGTACTTTATAAGTTTTTTTAGCAACTTCAGCTTTGTACCGGAGTATCTGGTTATTGGCAGGTATAATATGGAGCTATTATTACTAATTGCCATTTTTGTTTTGATTGAATGGTTTTATCGTGGCCGGGAAGAGCCCATCACCGGGAACAGGCCTATCCTTAAGACCTCCCTGGCTTTGTTGATGATCGTGATGTTTGGGGTTTATTCTGAACATTCAGACTTTATTTATTTCCAGTTTTAGATGAAAAAATTTTTACTTTATATATTATCTATTCTCTCCATACTTCTGGTAATCTTCACCGTGCTTGATGTTTTTTACACTTTCGCTTATACTAAAGGCACGCCCAGAAATAAAATTTCCTATTTACTTTCTATTGAAGACGAAGCCATAGATTACGTATTCCTGGGGTCTTCCAGAGTAGATAACACAATAGATTCTGAAATTATGGAGGAGGTAACCGGCAAAAAGATCTTAAACCTTGGGATACAGGAAGTGGGGCTAAATGATACATTTTTAATGCTTCAACTCTTGAAAAAGCAGAATATCCAAACAGAAACGGTATTTATACAGGTAGATGGGAAGTATAACAGCAATAAAAATTCAGGTTATTTAAAGAGTTCTATTATGCCTTTTATTCATGATGAACAAATTTCCATACTCATGAAGAACAGGAATAAAGATTTCTTTTTCCTGAAATACTTACCTTTTTATCGTTACCTGAAATATGATTATAAGAACGGATTCCGGGAAGTGCTCAATATCCTGCTAAAAAATCAGCCATATGTGAATCTCGAAAATGGATATTATCCGCTATACGGAAAAAGCAGGAAACAGTTACAGACAAAACTTCCTGAGAAAATTAGCCAGACCAATCCCGATATTGAAGCCATTAACCGGTTTGCAGAAAAAAACAATATAAACGTGGTTTATTTTATGGCTCCGGTTTGTTCTGAAGCTGAGAACCTCGATTTCGCGCAAAAACTTGATCAAAAAATCCCCTCACTAATGGATTTTTCCAAACTTTTTTTAGAAAAGGACGATTATTTTTTTGACTGCAGTCATCTTAACGACAATGGTGCAAAAGAATTTTCTAAAATCCTGGGCAGGGAAATTAGTCAGTTAGATTAAATTATTCGCTTCCATTTCAGTTGTCAGTTCGCCGTTATCGGTTATCTGTTATGTTCTCCAGCTCTTTTCCACGTACTGTGTAAAAGAATAAATTTCCCCACCCAAGGTCTCATATTTCTCTCTAAGTTCTTTAATTTCCGGAATCTGATATAATTCATCAATCATTTCCAGTTGTGATAACCATTCCAAAAGAGAGGAATGAGCATAGGTAAGAAACTTCAGGAAATCTTGTTTATATATTCTTCGTCCATAACCTTCTGCAATATTATCTTTTATGCTCTTTGAAGATCTTCTCACCTGGCTTCCTTGCTCGTAAAGTTCGAACTTCGGAAGTTTCATTGTCACCTTATGAACCTCTATAGCATAAGTAAAGGCAAGATTGTAAATATCTAAGTCTTTGTAGCTCTTCATAGCATTCTACCTTTAAAGATTGAGCAGAGCGAAATCACCGACAACCGACAACCGACACACAACTGAAACTACTCAAAATTCCTCATAAACTTCTTCCAGCTTTTCTTCATCTGGGACATTTTGGAAGGGGCTTCACCGTAATATCCTTTGGCATAACGATTATATCCATAGCCGTAACCATAGCCGTAGCCATAGCCGTAACCATAACCGTAACCATAACCGTACTTGGCCCTGTGTACAAAATGGTTCAGTACAAAGCTTATATTTTTTAATTCCCCTTTTTGATATTTTTCGTTGATCGTATCCAACATTCCGCGTTTGGTATAATCCTGCCGAATGAGATATAAAGTAGCATCGGCATATTTTACCAGGTTCAGCGCATCGGCAACCATGCCTATAGGCGGAGAATCCAGGATAATATAGTCGTATTTTTGCCGCAACTCCTCCATCAGTTTATCCATTTGCTCTGTAAGCAGTAATTCTGAAGGGTTGGGAGGTACAGGGCCAGCCGTAATAACATCCAGGTTTTCTATCTCGCTTTTCTGAACTATTTGTTCGGAAGTAGCTTCAGAAATTAAATAATTCACAAGGCCCAATTCATTGTCCAGCTTAAAGTCATCAAAAATTTTCGGCTTCCGTAAATCGACACCCACCAAAACCGTCTTCTTTTCGCTCATGGCAAAAACCGTCGCCAGGTTCATCGCACAAAAGGTTTTTCCTTCCCCGGATACCGAAGATGTGACCAATAAGGTTTTAGAACCTGTCACGCCCTGTTTTTTATACATAAACTGCAAACTGGAACGAATACCCCTGAAACTTTCTGCAACTGAAGATTTCGGACTGCTAAAAACCGCCAGGTTACTATCCAGTTTACTTTTCCCAATAAGCCCCAGAATTGGTACGGGGGAAAGCCGGGTTACTTCCTGCGCATTTAAAATATTTGTATTCAAGAAAACCAGCAGGAAAACGAAGGTTAAAGGAATTACACCGCCAACCATTACAGCCATTACATAATTTAACTGTGTATTGGGACCAATTTGTCCGCCGCCGGTATCCTTGGCTTTGTCAATAACCATCACATCACTCACGTTCGCCGCTTTTACCAGCCCGGCTTCACTGCGCTTTTCGAGGAACAGGTTATATGTTTTTTCACTAATGCTGTACTTACGCTGAATCTTCAGAAGGTCCTGCTCTTCCTGCGGCAGCTTTTTTACTTCAGCCTCAAAACTGGCGATCTGCCTGTTGATGTCAGATAATTCTCCGCTTAAAAGTCCGCGGGAGGAGCCAATATTTTCCAGAAGAATGGATTTAACCGAATTAATCTGCCGGTCGATATCGGAAAAAACCGGTGAACTCTCCTTCAAAGAATATTGATAATTACTCCGCTCCTCTGCCAGCTGCACAATTTTGCCAACGCCGCTCACAATACTGCTTTCGCTGATCCCCGCTACAGAAGGTGCGGGAACAGTGGAATAATCACTCCTGGTCTCCAGGTAAGTTTTCAGGGTTTCGTAATAGGCAAGTTGCCTTCTGATATCTTCTTTCCGAACATCAAGAGTGGAAAGTTTATTCGAAATCTCGCTGCTTTCTGCAGAAATATCCAGAATGGCATTTTCGTTCCTGAAATCATTCAGTTCGTTCTCTACAACCTGCAATTCCCTTGATTTTACCGCGAGACTACTATCTATAAATCGAATGGTATTGGTGGCAAAAAGGTTCTTCCGCGCCAGCATATTTTCACTGAGCACCGTAACAGATCCGTTCAAATAATCCACCAGTCTTGCCTTATTAAACCCCGTCTGGCTTAGTCGTAAAACCGAAGATCCGTTATTGTCAGTTGCCACATTTACCGATCTGTATTTACCTACTGCGGAATCGAAATTCAGAAAACTAACGTAAAAAGGTTTTCCCGGCTGCAGCGCATGGTCTGTCCGCGCAACAATTCCGCTAAAAAACGGAAGGTTCACGGGTTCCCCTACTCTAAAATTTTGAGAGAATTCCCTGTTATTGACAGTAACGGGCTTTTTCTCTTTTGTCTTGAAATTTTGTGTATTAACTGTTTCAGGTAAATCAGCTTTAATTGAAAAATTCAGGGAATCCTGAAAAGTCACGGTGAAATTCGTATTCAGTGCCTGGTAGGCGGTAGTATCGGCCAGGATTTCAAAAGGAGCTTTTCCGTAAGCATCCACCCGCTGATATTCGCCGTCTTCCAAATACTGCACATAAAACTGAAGCCGCTCCACCACCTCCTCATTATGGGACCTGGACCTAAGAATGGTGACTGCAGTATTTACTTTATCTGAAGTCCCGCCCCAGTTAAAAGTAAGACTGGTATTTGAAGTAAAAAAAGGGTTTTGATCGTCTTTAATGCTAATGCTGTTGTCCATCCTGTAGACCGGAAGCTTCCTGACATTGTTGTAGTATGCCACTGCAAAACTTATTGCTACAGAAAGTAATATCAATTTCCAGTAACTTATAACTTTTAAAACAAAACCTTTAAAATCGAAGGTTGAGCCTACGTCTGATATGTGATCATCTTCATGTGCCATTCTATCTGGTAAAAATCAGTACAACTGAGGTTATTAGCGTAAAAATAGTAGCTATGGTCCTGAAGGATTCCAGTCCCGTAGTACCAAAACCCAGCGCCTTTTGAGGCAGCGGATTTACTATAATCACATCGTTAGGCTGAATGTAATAATAGGGGCTGGAAGTAGCTTCTATACTGGTAACATCTATGGTATGGATTTCCTCGCCCTGCGGATATTGCCTTACGATCTTCACTTTTTGGCGGTCTCCCACATCGGTAATTCCGCCTGCGTTTGCAATTGCTTCTATTATCGTAACCTGCTCTTTATAAATCACCTGGCTACCGGAACCAATTTCCCCCAAAGTGGTATATCGGATTCCCGCAAGTTTAACGGTTACAAATAAATTGGCCTCTTCCCTAAAATAACGTTCCAGCAGTTCATTTTCCACCATTTCCCGCACTTCATCTACCGTGTACCCCAAAACATTGAGTTCACCAAGCGTGGGCACGCGAATATTGCCATGGTCATCTACAGTAAAACCGTCAAAATAGACGCGCTCCTCTGTAGTTGCATTCAGGCTCGCTTCATCTATAGGATTAAACATCCCCACCAGCTCCTGGTCCAGGGCCTTTACACGGATGCTGAGCAGATCGCCTATCTGAATTCTATAAGGTTTTTTTAGTCTTTGCACCTCAATCACACTGTCTACCACGTCAGTATTTTCCTGAAGGTAACTCAATTTTTTAGTAGAAATACACGACGAAAAGGAAAGAATCATCGCTAAAAAGAAAAACGGGGCTTTAATCCTCATATTAGCATTCACAAATAATTAACAAATATAGTTTTTGTGGCCTAATAACAAAAGTATAACTTCTTTAAGTTTGGAATTAATATTTGTCAAGCTACTTTCGTCGTGAAACAGTTGGTTCTTTGTTCTTTGACTGCAAATTATCAGGATTATACCCAGTAACGATTCGTAAGAAAAAGATTACTATATTTGAAGGGTTTTTATTCTTTGGAATGCCCCTGCTGCGAGTTTATTTATTGTTTGAAAAACAAATAAGGTCGAAAATTGGCAAATATCGAGCTAGACTTTAGCAGAGTAGACCACACAGGTTTTCAAATTCTAATCTAATTCTAAAAAAGTTTCTTTAAAATCCTCTGATTATTCTTCTGAAGAGGAATTTCAGCAACCGCAGGTCGAAAATTGGCAAATTTTGAGATAGACTTTAGCAGAGTAGACCTCACAGGATAAAAAATACCTGTGAGGTCTGAAATTGGAGGTCGAAAATTGACAAATTTTGAGGTAGACTTATTTATTTCGTATGCTGAATTTATTTCAGCATCTTAAAAACTTTAGTTTATGAAAAAATGTTTACTTCAATTATACCTACAAGGTTCAAAAAACCTTGCAGGATCTTCTTCCCTTCTTCACTTCTTCGCTCTTTAACTCTTAACAAAAAGAAAAACAATATTCTTGCTTACATATTCGCGCTAATCAATTTATTTTGTACTCAAATATTTTCATGTGAATTATCTTTCAGTCGAAAACATATCAAAATCATACGGCGAACGTCGACTTTTTGAAGCAATTTCCTTCGGAATTAATGAAGGACAAAAAGTAGGTTTTGTCGCCAAAAACGGAACGGGAAAAACTTCCCTCCTCAACATTCTTGCGGGATTTGATGCGCCAGATGATGGCCAGGTGGTATACCGCAAGGATATTACAACGGCGTTTCTTCCGCAGGAACCAGATCTTGATCCGCACTTAACCGTGGAGCAAACTATATTTTCTTCAGAAAATGAAACCCTGCGGATTATTGAACGCTACGAAAAGGCGCTAAAAAATCCTGAAGATGCAGATGCTTATCAAAAAGCTTTTGAAGAAATGGACGCTGCCCAGGCATGGGATTTTGAAACCCAGTACAAGCAAATTCTTTCTAAACTAAAGCTCGAAGATCTTTCGAAAGAAGTAAAACATCTTTCAGGAGGGCAAAAAAAGAGGCTGGCTTTGGCAAATATGCTTCTGCATAAACCTGATTTTATTATCATGGATGAGCCCACCAACCACCTGGATCTGGATATGATCGAGTGGCTGGAAGCTTATTTTAAAAAGGAGAATTTCACCATTTTTATGGTTACTCACGACCGGTATTTCCTAGAAAGGGTCTGTAACGAAATTGTAGAACTGGAAGACGGGCAACTTTATACTTACAAAGGAAATTATTCTTACTATCTGGACAAAAAAGAATCCAGAATAGAACAGGAACAAACAAATACCGACAAAGCCAAGCAACTTTTTAAGAAAGAACTGGACTGGATGCGCCGGCAACCAAAAGCCCGTACCACAAAATCCAAGTCGCGGATTGACGATTTTCATGAAATAAAGGAAAAAGCCAGCAAGCGAAGGAACGACCATACCGTGCAGCTCGAGATTAATATGGAGCGCATGGGAAGTAAGATTGTGGAAATCCATAACCTTTCCAAGGAACTCGGCGGGAAACAGCTTTTTCAAAATCTGGATTACAACTTTCAGCGGGGTGAGCGGCTGGGAATCATCGGAAAAAACGGTACCGGAAAATCCACTTTTCTAAATATCCTCACCGGCCAGATGGAACCAGATTCCGGAAAAGTTGTTATTGGCGATACCATCAAATTCGGATATTACACGCAACGTGGTATAAAAATTAAACCCGGACAAAAAGTTATTGATGTCATCAGGGAATTCGGGGATTTTATTCCGCTGAAGAAAGGAAAACAAATTTCCGCTCAGCAACTGCTGGAACGTTTTTTATTCGACCGTAAGAAGCAGTACGATTTTGTGGAGAAACTCAGCGGGGGCGAGAAAAAGCGGCTTTATTTATGCACCGTTTTAATTCAGAATCCCAATTTCCTGATCCTGGATGAACCTACAAACGATCTTGATATCGTTACTTTAAATGTGCTGGAGAGTTTTCTTCTCGATTTCCCGGGTTGCGTAATTGTCGTATCCCACGACCGTTATTTTATGGACAAGATCGTGGATCACCTTTTTGTCTTTAAAGGCGATGCTGAAGTTGAGGATTTTCCCGGAAATTATACAGATTACAGGAGCTACGAGGAAAGTGCCTCCCAGGGAACCGAAACTTCTACAGAAAAAGCTGAAGCTAAACAGGATAAAAATGACTGGAAAAAAAATTCTTCAGGATCGAAACTGACATACAACGAGCAGAAAGAATATGGCAGGCTCGAAAAGGAAATTTCGAAACTGGAAAAGAAAAAAGAAGAAATTCAGAAGGAATTCCTGAAAGATCTCAGCGGAGAAGAAGTCGACAAAACCTCCTTAAAACTAAAAGATGTTGAAGAAAAAATAGAAGAAAAAACCCAAAGATGGTTTGAGTTGATGGAGAAGGGGGAGATGTAGAAGCTAGTGGAGAGTGGAGAGTGAAAAGTTTATTTCGAATTTTGAAAGATTTTTATAATGGAAGAGGTACATTTTAATTTTGAAGATCTAAAAGTATACCAGAAAGCGCTAGGGTTTACTGACTTTGTATATGACTTAACTTCAAAATTCCCTGCATCTGAAAAGTATGGTTTAAGCTCACAATTCACCAGAGCTGCTGTCTCTGTTGCCTTAAATACTGCCGAAGGGTCTGGCGATTCTGATCCTCAATTTCACCGTTTTCTACAAATAGCTGAAGGCTCGGTTCGGGAATGCGTAACCTGTTCCACTATTGCATACCGTAGAGACTATATTACCAATGAAGAAAATAAAAAAGCAAGAATAGCTTTACTGGAACTTCTAAAAATGATAAGGAGCCTCCAGCAT
>NZ_JAVRHP010000061.1:0-20440 GCF_031846505.1 Autumnicola edwardsiae | reverse complement strand
GAATATTCAATGCCACCTTCAATTATTTTAGAGGGGTTGTCCATAATCTTTATTTTTAGTGGTTCGCAGGTTGTCCCTGAAATGGGATACTTGCTTTTTATTTAATTTCTTTTTTTGTTTCATAAGCGATTTCTGTTCAACCCAATATTTTGCCAGAGCGCGCCAATCTCTCACATCAGAACCATCGCTTGTTTGCCACTTCCGGTCTTCATAGTACTCGTAGAACTCTTTTCCATAATCAGGATTAAAATTTTTATTACTAAAAAAATCCAGTACCACCTTCAAACTGTTTGGATGTTTATTATGTTTTATTGGTTTAGTATTGTTTATAGTAGATACCAAAGCTTGTCCACTGACGGGACAGTGTTGGTCTATTACTAGTTCCCTATTGGGATGGTAGCGTTCCGCAAGCTGTTCCAATTTGGGATCGTAATGAGCTTCCTCAGGTTCATCACCTGTCTCAATAATGGACATCTTGATCTTGCTGCCTTTGTATGGGTTATTGGAAGGAAAATATTTCAGATAATTCCAGGTGTCAAGATCGGTTATACATCTGTGATAGGTAGATTTAGATCCTATCTTTGCAGCATTCATCAAATCCCTTCGGTTCACGAAAAAACCCGACGCAAACCTGCTGCTATTCCATTCCTGGAATAAAGCCATATACAAGCTGATATGCGTTGGATTTAGACGATCATCAAAATAAAATTTTTCAAAAGCGGCGTTTAAAAGCTTTATATAATTCATCGCTTAATATTCTAAATGATGCACGCGATTCTCTTCCATTACTTTTTGGATTTCATCCATCTCGTAATAAATGAGCCCACCTATTTTGGTATAAGGCAACGTACCGTTTATTCTTAAGTTTTGAAGCGTTCCAGGACTTACCTTGAGAAGATCCATAACTTCAGCAGATTTCAGGTACTTTTTAATCCTTCCTGACTTTTGCTGGGCAAGCAGTTTTTTAATGTCATCCAGCAGTTCCATTTTAAATTCTCTTAAATCGTCGGTGGTAATAATTGATGTAGGCATAATACAATGGATTTTAAAAAGGGGACTATAGGTTATATTAATTTAAATAGCCCCCTTCAGGTTATTAAAGAAGTCTCCTTTCAAAATTGTAATTAACCTTTGAGAGTTTTTATATAGGGATGTGGTAACTACGTAAAACTTTAACGTTTCATAGTTTTTGATACGATTTGAGATAATTAGGTAAATTCAGTGCCTTGAAAAATGAATTTTGTGCCGGAAATAATAGACAAAACCGAAAACACGTAACTACGTGGTTACTTACGTGTTTTTAGAATAGAAAATAAAAGGAAATTGAAAGTGGTTGCACTCCTTTACAAGAATCGAAAAGTATTGGATAATGAGATGGAGAAAGATAATTTACTAGCAGGGCAGGGGTACAGGGTTAATTGGCACTATTAATCATCATCCTTATTCATTTTGGCCTCAAGCAACATTATTAACAGGTTTAAGAATTTAGTGCGGTCGCCTTTTCGAGCTTTAATATTGGAGTAGGTTTTATAGGGATTATCCAGCTTGATATTAAAAATATCCTCAAAAGCCTTGCAAATGGTAATAATGTCTGATGTTCCGTGGTTTAAATATCCGCTGGCAAACAAGGCATATATAAGCTCAATTAAATCGGTTTTTCCGCCTGACCAGACTAAGAGACTGGGTTGTCGTTCTCTAAATTCAGAACTACTGCCAGGCTCTAACCGTTCTAATTGTTCACGGATATAATGGATGTAACGATACAGTGCCTGTACTTTGGCCCAAAGCATATCGTGACTGGTAGAAAACTCGGGATTTTCGTAATAATTAATGGAAGGGGTAAGGGAAAAGTCAACCTGACCCTGACGGCTAAAGAATTGGTGATCCAGATAACTATGGTTCTGTTCCATATAATGAACAAAACCGTTATTCGTTGAAAAGAACTTATTGATTTTTTTGATTTCTTTTTTTAGAAATCGAACCTTATGAGAATTTCCTGCTTTGGGCAATAAGAGTTCGCAAGAACGCACCTCAGTGAAATAAATGAGGTAGCTCATCGGGTAGGGTTTGATGTTTTTGAAAAAATCTATTTCCGATTGGCTATTCTCAAAATCTTCACGATCCACTAATTTTTGCAACTTGGATAAAGTTTTGATGCAAAGGTTTATACCGCATTCCGCCTTTTTCAAATCGGTATCTTCCGATCTGATAAGGTGCTCAACCTTTTCGCTAAATGTCGACATAGTCTTTTTGAACATGCTGGTAGTAAATGAAAATATATAAAATCGTTGTTGGGCTCTTTTCAAGTTTGGTTTTGTTTAGATATATTATACCAGGGGACCCTAATTGGCAATAAATTAGCTCAAATTATATTATTCGAGATGTTAAAAGCAGAAAAACTGCTAAATATTAATGAAATTCACAAGTTTACTTCCGGATTGTATAAGTATTAATTGAATTTTATCTTTTATATTTGAGATATGTAAAACTGGTTCTTCCAGATACTCCCTTAAAAAACCCTACTTAACAAAAATAAACAGCCCCTTATGTTTAAAGGTAAGTATGGTACATATTGGATTGAAGATGGTATTCTGTTCGTAGATTATAAGCCGGATCTTATAGTCTCCCTAAATGTTGCCAAAAGAATTGCTCGAGACCGGATGGAATTTCAGCAGAACAAGGAATATCCGGTTTTTTGTAATCTTGACGGTATTATTGGAGCACATTCAGATGCCCGGCACTACCTTGTTCAAGAAGGGACATTGCTAATAAATGCCCTGGCACTTCATTCCACATCTCCGGTTGCTATCCGGCTTACCGAATTCTATCTCAAAATTCACAATCATAAAATACCGACTCAGATTTTTAAACATAAAAACCAGGCTATACATTATTTAAAACCCTACACCCAATGAAATATTAATCTAAACCTACAATTATGGAACGTGAATTTAATAGGGCAAATTTACGTGGTATATACCGCATGCTTACCGAAATAGCTAAAGGCAATTTTGCTTTTCAAATCAAACGCACCCACCACAGGGATGAGCTCGAAGGGCTCAATGCTTATGCAAATCAAACTTCAGAAGAACTTTATAGAAAGCGGCATCAATTTTTATGGCTTAATAGAAATACCGAAGCTATGGTGATCCGAACGGCGAACTTTCTGTTGGACAAAAATTTAAGGGTGATGGATTATAGCTATAAGCATCCTGATAATATTGAAGTTGCCGAAAATAATATTTTAGGCAAAGCATTTTCTGAACTACTTGTTAGAAAATTTCAGCATACTTGGGAGAAAAAAATCCTGAAGTTCATGGCAGGCAAAGAACAATCTTTTGATATCCGTCTGGAATATCATTTTGATGAACTACTAAAAATAAATTTGCATACTGTTGTCTCGAGGTTAACCGGTGTACTGGAGGAAAAATATATAGTGACTTCTTATCTTATGGATGGCTCTAAAGATTTTTTCTCAGAATTACCAGAAAATTCCGAAATCAAAACGTTTTCAAAATGGGACCAAAAATTATTTCACGAAATCCATATCTATATTATTCACCATTTGGATGAGCCTCCTAAAACTTTAGATCAATTAGCAATGCTTTTTAATACTAATGAATATAAAATAAAGACTGGGTTCAAAGAGATTTTTGGATGTACCCCAACGCAATATTATAATAAGCAGCGCATCCGGGAGTGTAAAATACTCATTGAAAATACGAGTCTCTCCCTAACGGAAATTTCAATTAAGATGGGCTTTAGTTCTTACCCCCATTTTTCGAAGAGTTTTAAAAAGGAAACTCATGTAACTCCTAGATTTTACAAAAAAATCACCCGAAATTCATAAATTTTGGGTGAATTTATACTGATCTGACAAGTTTGCCTCCACTTTAGCTAAGTATTTTTACTGATATTTACACTGTTGATGATCAATGAATTAAAAGCTTTTAAATGGAGTTTTTGAAGAATGAAGTTAAGAGGCAAAAAACTATAAGCGCTACTTCATTTTCAGTAACACTCCTAAAGATATTATTGCGCGATGATGCAGGTGGAAGCCGATTACCTGTTTTGCAACGGCATTATTTATTAATCTATAAATTTAATACAATGAAAAATTTAAAATTTTTATTACCGATGTTGGCAATGATATTTGCCATAGGATTGATGTTTGCAACTCCCACTGAGGACAATGATCCGGACAATGATTATGTCATATTAAATGGCTCTTGGGAAGCGATTCCTGAACAGAATTGTGAAGCTGGAGAATTTGACTGTCAGGTACGTTATGGACAAAATGGGCCTGTTTTAGAAGTTTATGATGCCATGGGGGATGAGGAGCCAAAACCTAGTGGTACAGAAACACCAACTGTCATTAACCCATAATAATGAGAACAGCCTAAACATAATTTTAGTGTTTCATAATTATTTTCACCTCAGGAGTATTTTCCTGAGGTGTTTTTTTAATTGTTAATAATCAAATTATTTGAGGCTTTATAATTTTCAGGATACCCTAAAAATTCCTGATAATTTTCTTGGGTCATAAATTGCTGTACGGCGTTATTGATGTCATTCAAATTGATAAAGTGCTCCAAAATTGTCCCATATTTCAAGACTTCCTGGACTATATCTTCTTCGAATACTGTTTTACGTTCTAAATAGTTTGGCCAAAAATTGAAATACCCAAAATTGCTGAACCTGGCTTCATAAGAATTCAATTCCTTCCTAATCGCAATATCTAACCATTCTTGATCCACACCATCCCTTTGTAATTCTTCAAATTCCTCTATAGCATATTGTAGAAGCTTATCTTCATTTCCAAGGGCGCTATCAAATACAATCTCAAAGGCATATGTATCGGTATTTACCCAATGCCCGCGGGCTGATGGGGCGTAGCAACCATTCCGCAATCGTTCATAGATTCGTTCGTGTAAAGCCTTTGATAGCAATTGAAGTTCTATTTGAGTTTTAATAGTCCTTTTGGCTTTAACCGGAAAAAAAAGCCGGGCGTACACCTGATTGGTGTTCTTATATTCCAGGTTTTCTTTTATTGGTTCTAATGGGAATATTAATTTCTTCCTGGTCAGATTTTCTTTTTTATGCGCCGGAAACTTCGAAAGCGTATTTATCAATATTTTTGAGATTTTGTCCTTATCAAAATCACCGGTAATTATAAAAGTAAATCCTCCGATATCTGAAAAATTATCTTTTGCAGCTCTAAATACCTCCTTCATTTCAAGCCTTCTTAAATCCCGGATGTTTAAAACCGATAACTCAGGATACCAAGCGGTTTTTATTTTATCCATAGTAAATTCTGTGGATCCTCTTAGTCCCATTCCTCTTAATTTTTTGGATTTATTTTCTTTCCAGGCTTTAAATGCTTTCTCATCCTTTCGATGCTGGTCAAAGTATAGATATAAAAGATTTAGAAACTCTGTAAGATTTCCTTCGTTAGCTTCCCCATTAATATGCTGATATTCCGGATCTGCATATAAATGAAGGTTGATATTGTTATCATCCATAAAACTTTCTAGTTCAAACTTATTATAGGATCCAGCGCCACTGTATTGAATTACTTCTGGGGAAACCTGTCCCAGGAGATATTCTCTTTTCTTATTTAATGGGGCCGGGATGGGGCGGAAGGCTTTGATTGAAATAGAATTTACGAACTGATCTGAAATGGGGTTGCTGGGTTTGAGCATAACTTTTACATCATTGGGAAGTATGATAGTTGATACTCCAACCAGGTTTTTTGAAAGTTCAGCTCTAACCATTGCTTCGTTATTGGGGATATTCGCTACATCATCTAAACTTTTTATAGCAGGGTTAGGTTTGGTAAAAGGTTCGACAGGCATTTTTTCTACTTCTTTAACCCATTCTTTTAGTAGTTCACTTTCCGGCAAATCTTTATTTTTCCCTTTGTAGAAGATATAATGGGTATTCCGGGAAAAATCGCCATATTTTTTAATAAACTTATGGAAATCCTTAAGTTCAATTTGAGCTAGAATTTTAGAAGCTACTTTTGCTTCCATATGCGGCCCTGGAGCTACCTTACCATCTGTGAAATGCTTTAAAAGACGCTGGGTGATAAAATCGGAACCTTTACGCCTTTGGTCTTTATAATATTGATAAACCCTCTTTTTTGCCTGGATCAAATCATTTTCCTGAATCCCAACGTGCAATTGTTTCCAGGCAATTAATCCTCTACGGAAACTTGAATTTAATTCTTCTAGGTTGCCTTCTCTTAACTCAAGTCTCATAAGACTTGTCTTTAAATATCGGCCTGGATAATGATCAATTTTAAAATCGGGGTCAAAATATTCGAAGGGAGAATCATACTGTACTTCAAATATCTTTTGTTTTTCACTTAGCACATTTTCATAAAGTTGCTGTAGTAGCATATCTTTATAGTCATCTTCCGTTTTGGCTTCTAAATCGAAATTAGGTCGTTTGCGAATAATTTCGAGTTGAATACCCGAACCAATACTGTCAGTTACTATAGAAAACTGATTTTTATTATTAAGTATTTTATCAATTCTTTCGATTTGTTGTTTAGGTACAGGAACCGGTGGGTTTTTTAGATCTGAAAACAAGTCTATAATTTCATACTCGAGACTGTCAACATTTATATCTCCAACAATAACGGCGGCCTGTAAATCAGGTCGATACCAATCTTCGTAAAATCTCCGTAAAGCCTGATGGTTGTATTGTTGTAGGTTTTCAATGTGTTCTTTTTCATTGAACATCCTGTTTCCTGAATTCTGAAATAATTCTTTTTTTCTGCTAAGTTCTCGCCATCTTCTATAAGGATTTGAAGTTCTCATTTCACCTTGAACCGCAGCGCGTTCGGTAGCAATAGATTCTTTGTTCCATTCATTTCCTTGTGCGAACTCCTTAAATATATGCAGGCTTCCATTTAGGATTTTTTTGTCGGAAGATGGTATAGTTGCTTTATAAAATGTATAAGTGCCAGTCGTGTAGGCATTCTTAAATCCCCCGGCATTACTAAAATACTCACTGACATTTGGATAACTTCGGGTTTGTTTAGCGACCAGGTGTTCTAATAAATGAGCATATTGCAGTTGATCTTTATCTTCATTGATATATCCTGCTTTTACAATCAAACTTAGAATGACTTTTTCTTCCGGGTTTTTATTTCTTTTTAAATAATATGTAAATCCATTATCCAATTTTCCATACTTTACCGTGGGATCCAAAGGTAAAGTTTGAAGGTTTTCCTGATTAGATTCTTGAGACAGGCAACTTATTCCAAAAAGGAAATTAAATATAATTGGCAGGCATAATTTTAAATGTGTCATCTGTTTATATTTAATAACCTTCATTCTGACTTAGATTAGGATTCCGCATACGTTCTTCAGAAGGGATGGGGTACCAAATATCAGTAGCTTCCCATAATGGGTTTTGGCTCCCAAGAACTTCACCTGCCCTTCCCGTACGTTTTAGATCAAACCAACGATGACCCCATTCTGTAAATAATTCTTTTCTGCGTTCTAGCATTATGATATCAAGGAGTGCTTGTTGGCCAATTTCTGGACTGATCTCAGAAATTAATGAAATCCCTGCGCGTTCTCGAATGACATCAATATCTTGTAAAGCTTCGGGGAGGTCTCCTAAGTGCGCACGGGCTTCTGCCCGTATGAGGTATTGTTCTGCCAGACGCATTACCATGGAATATTCTTCTATTGGGTAATCATTACTATTCCTGATTTTGTACTTATGCGCAAAAAAAACTTCTAGCCCGGAATCATATCCTATCCAATTGGCTAGGCGTTTATCTTCCTGGTCAAAAATAGCAGCCAATTCCTCTTCTAATTCAATACCGGCCAGAAAAGAAAGCACAGGATCTACAATTAAAAGATTACCTTCATTTGTATGGGTGGAAAGACCACCTCCACCAAGTGGGGAGATTTGCCAAATTGCTTCCTTACTATTTGCCAGAAATACTTCTTCGGGATCATTTAAAATTTCGTAGTTGGATGTTGCCTCAATTACCTTGCTGCTAAAAGTTTCAGCGTTATCCCAATCTTCGAGGTATAGATAGACTCTGGCCAATAATGCACTTGCGGTGTAACTATTTACCCTGGTTCTTTCATTTTCGGGAAATTCACCTCCCAATAATTCCTCAGCTAACAACAAATCATTAATTATTTCTTCATATACTTCGCTCATTGGTGTTCTTGATAAAAGTTGGTTTTCTTCATAATCTGTAGTTAAAAGCAATGGAATATCACTGTATAAATTAACCAGGTTGAAATATGAAAAGGCTCGGATGAAGCGAGCTTCACCTTCTAATTGAGTTTTGACCTGTTCCGATATTCCTCCTGAATTTTCCAGGCCTTCGAGTAAAGAATTAGTCATATAAATTATATTATATGCACTAGACCAAATACTTAGGTTGCCACTGTTGTCAGGGATAATTTCATTTTGTTCAAATTGTATTCGTTCAATATTGGTATCATAAATATTACTAATATTATCACCAGAGAAACCAGACAAAATAGTAATACTATTGCGCTGGCCATTAGAAAATTCAGCCCTAAACAGTTCGTTGTATATTCCTGTCATTGCGCTTTTTGCTGTACCTTCATTTTCAAAAACTACATCCCGAACCATTTTGTTTTCCGGAGCAGCGACTTCTACAAAATCTTCGCAAGAAGAAAAGAGATAAACTGATAGTAATAAAGTGACTATGATATGATTATATTTAAATTTCATAAGAGATATTTTAGAAGTTAATTTCCAATCCGCCTGTAATTGTTCTTAAATTTCCTAGGCCGAAACCAGGCCTTTCGGGGTCCATCCCATCATAATTGGTGATAGTAAGTAGGTTCTGTCCGTGAAGAAAAAATTGTGCATTTCTAATCCCCGTATTTTTTAGCAGATTTCCAGGAAATTGATAAGAAAGGGATAGCGTTTTAAGTCTTATATAAGAAGCATCCCGAATAGGAAAAGTTGTATTAAGTACCCGGTTGTATGCTGTTTGAGAAGCAATAGATTGGGATATTTGCTGATAGGGACTTTCTCCTTGAAGTTCTGATAAAATTAATTCAGTGGAGTTACTGGCGGTGCCAGCTGCAAAAGAAGTAAGTCTTCCATCCTGTTTTACAAATTCCCAAAGAAACTGTAATGAGAAATTTTTGAAGGATAGGTTATTATTGATACCGCCGTAATACTCACGATTTTGATCACGCACTATCAATCGGTCCTGATAATCATAACTACCATCGTCGTTTACATCCCGAATGCTATAAAACCCTGTTTCAGGATCTAACCCGGTATAATCATATAGTAATGAAATGTTTAAAGGCGAACCAACACGGTAAGTATTTGCATAAGAGGATTGCTCAATATCGGGGTAACTAATCAATTCGTTTTCTGGTATTGTTAGGTTAATTGAACTTTCCCATCTAATACTTTCTGTTTTAATATTTAAACTGTTAAACTCTAATTCCAAACCCCTATTCTCCACGGTAGCGGGTAAGTTTGCCTGTACAGAGGTAAAACCTGTTATGTGCGGAAGTGGATAACCCACTAATTGGTTTGAAGATCGGTTTCGATAATAACTTGTGCCCAGTCGAATTCGATCTTTTATAATCCCTAATTCTAAGCCACCTTCAAGTTTTTTATTTACTTCCCAGGAATAATTCGGATTTGCAAGGCCTGTGGGGTACAAACCTCCAGGCCCTATGGTGGCTTCGTAGGCATCTAAATAACCATAATCGCCAATTTGATCATTTCCGGTGGTTCCGTAACTTCCCCTAAGTTTTCCAAAGCTCAGGAAAGGAAATATTTTTTTAATAAATTTTTCTTCACTAAAAATCCAGGCAGTTCCTACTGCACCAAAATTGGCAAACCTGTTATTAGGTCCAAACCGAGAAGATCCGTCCCGTCTACCCGTAAAATTCAGGTAATATTTACTATCCCAGTTAAGCCCAATTCTTGAGAAAATTGCAGCATATCGATATTCGGTATTTTCACGTATTGCATTGGTTATATTTTCCGCGGCTCCAATATTGCCTATAAGGGATTCGGAAGCATAACCATCACCTTGAAATCTTTCTGAAAAATCATTATTTTCTTGAAAAGTAGCCCCTATCAGGAAATTTAAGTTTAGGTCTTTGAAAGATTTATTATAGTTCAATTGGGGTTCAATAATCCAGGAATCTCTAATAGCGGTTAAATGTGACGACCTATGATAAATAGCATCGGAAGGATTGTAAGACCGCCTGGGCTGTTTACGAAGTTCGCGGGAATTATAATAGGTGTATCCTAAACTAGATTTAAATTCCAAACCCGGGAGTAATTTATAAGATAAACCAATATTCGAAATAAGATTATTGGTGTTGGTAGTACTGCGGTTAAAATATCCGGCAAATGGATTGTCTAAACCGGCTTCTCCCCATTCATCCCAATGCAAACTTCCATCCTCGTTAAAAATAGCAGGTGCATTTGGCGGTAAAAAGGAAATAGACGAATTAAAACTAACGTTGCCCACCAAATTATTTACATCTACACCATAATTTACTGAAAGGGCTAAAATAAATTTATCGTTCTTTGAACGGTGATTTAAATTTAAATTTCCTGTAACTTTTTGGTAATCAAAATCTCCAGGGTAAACTGTGCCTTGAGAAAAATAAGAACTACCCAATCTAAAGGAGGTATTTTCATTCCCTCCTTTAAAGGTTATATTAGCATTAGTAGTCTCCGAAGTGCCACCAAACAGAAAATCTTGCCAGTCGGTGTAACGATCCTGGTCCCACAATAAAAGATCAAAAGCATTACTCTCTGTCGGCTCAACCCCGTCGTTTTCAAAAGCTGTTCTTCGTACCTCCAAATACTCTTCGGTATTCAGTAATTCCAGTCTATTAGGTACGCTGGCCACTCCTGTATAGATTCTTGTCTCCAAACCTGTACCCATTGCTCTGCCTTGTTTAGTAGTAATTAAAACAACTCCATTAGCCCCTCTCGACCCATAGATGGCTGTTGCATCAGCGTCTTTTAAAACTTCTATACTTTCAATGTTGGAAACATCAAGGTTATTTAAGGGATCTATCCCTGAACTAGACATAAGGGAACTACTTTCTACCGGGGTTGAATTGATAGGAACACCGTCTATAATATATAAAGGATAGTTTCCTTCTTCTCGTAAACTATTGGTTCCCCTAATCTTTATAGTAGGAGCCATCCCGGGATGGCTGCCACCAGAAGTAACTTCTACCCCCGCCATTCTCCCTTGCAATGCTTGTATAGGACTTACCACGGGCTGTAATTCTATTTCCTCTGCGGTAACTCTTGAAATATTTCCCGTTCGTTCCCGCTGTGTAATATTGTAATAGCCAGCATTAATTTTTACTTCGCCCAAGGCAGAAACATCCTCCTCTAATTGAATGCTAATTTCTTCGTTGTTTTCTACCGGGATTTCTACAGTTTTAAAACCTATATAAGAAAAAACCAAAGTCCCATTGGCAGGAGCAGAGATACTGTATTCGCCATCCAGGTTAGTTACTGTCCCTCTGTTAGTATTTTTAACTGTTACAGTTACCCCCGGAATAGGAAGGCCGTTTTGATCTTGTACTACACCAGAGATTTCTTGCTGCAAGGGCAGGGGAGTAGCTGTTGCTGCAGTAGCAGTTTTGGACAAGAAGAAGAGTATCCCGCCTATAATAATTAGCGCCACCCATTTAAGGCGCGAGTAATTATTTTTCATAATTTTACGTGTGATTTAAGTGAAACATTGTTTTACTTAAGCTTAGGCCTTCCCCACTCAGACGCCAATCTTTAGTATGGGAAGGCTTTTAGCTTAATTCAAATAGCCCCGAATACATTTATTATAAAATGAAGGGGATTTCCGGCTCCCTATAGCCGAAACTGCAAACCTATTACTAATGTTCCCAAAGCCCTTGTAGAGGCTTTTCCCACCCAAAGCTGTAAAAAAATATAGGGCATTACAGCACCCACGGGATTGTAAAAATTTTGGCCTGTCCCGCAACAAGCTTAAGATTAGACATACTTTTAGATAACCAAAACAGTTATTTTGATGTTGCGGAACTTAAAAATTGTAGAAAATCACTTTGAAAATTATGAAGAGAAATTGCCTTGTTTGCAAAAACAAAAAGGGCGCGGCTCAACTTACCGAATCAGGGTACTGGTATACCTTACGACAATAAGCAAGCCCACGCCCGGGTCGTGAGCATAATGCTTATCCTCTCGTCGTTAAAAATTACCAGTTTTTGATTCGAGATTCAAAGCGAAATGCTTCTAATATTTTACTTTAAGAAGTTTCGCAAATATATTAATGTTAATCAAATATAATAATTTATTTTAATATTACCGAATTCGGTAATAGAATTTTTACCGTGATCCTTCAAATTGCAGAAAAGCAAAATATGAAGGACAATAAAGTGGAAGAAATTAAAGCATTGATAGCAGCTAGATTGAAGCAAATTAAAGGAGATATTCCTTATAATGAGATATCAGGAAAGTGCCACACTACAGCGGCAAGAATTAGTGATGTAGCCAATAATAATATTGATTGTCAGCTTACCACTTTGATCGACATTGCAATTGGCTTAAGGGTGCATCCAATGGATTTACTAAATATTGATTATGATTTTAAAGAATATTATCGTAGTCTCGATGGAAAATAATTCCCTTTACGTTTTTTCGTAATATCTTTTGGTTAAAGATGTTTAGCTTTATAAAATTGAGTTTGTCCCGGTATATTTATCATTAAAAAGATAAATTGTAATGGATATACGAGTTGTTCGCAATTGTTAATACAGGTTCGATTTACTAATTTTCATCATTCCGATTTAGAGTAATTCCTTCAAAAAAGTAATCAAGTATATAATCATCAAAAACATCAATTTCAACATTATTTTTTACCGTCTTTAAACCAAGTGATTTAAATTTTTCTAGACAGGAATGAATATCTAATTCTTTATCATGAAAATTTATTAAACCTGCCTTATGTACTTTTCTTGACAACATTCTTGGGAGTCCATATTCCTCTAATTGATAGACTGCTGTGGGTAAGAACGCATGAGATGTTAATGACACAAATCGAGAAATGTCGTAATTTTTATCAGGTAAAATTTCCTTTTGTAAAATATTAATATCACTTAAAAGGGATGAGAGTTTAAATGTCACTTTCCTTTCCAATTTGAAAAAATCATCAATCCCAATATTTTCTTTTTCCAAATCACCCAATAAAACGGGTATAGGTTTAAACCAATTATATTTTAACTTTTTTACAAATTCAACAAATTTGGAATATTCTATTTCCCATCCTCCAGGTTGCAATTTAATGACCTTATATAGCATACGATCCCATTTTGAAGGAGC
This sequence comes from Autumnicola edwardsiae, assembly GCF_031846505.1. Classification (NCBI taxonomy): domain Bacteria; kingdom Pseudomonadati; phylum Bacteroidota; class Flavobacteriia; order Flavobacteriales; family Flavobacteriaceae; genus Autumnicola; species Autumnicola edwardsiae. The sequence continues at coordinate 7,075 of NZ_JAVRHP010000061.1, read as the reverse complement.
TGATGCATTCAAATAACCTAAGCCATTCCAATTATCCGGATTACTTTTCATATCTAAAGCAACATCCTTAATAAGATCCATGTTACTAGTTTGAAAACTATTTTCAGAAATTAATTGTTCAAACTGCTTATCACCTAAAATAACCCGCATTTCTTCTTTATAGGATATTATTTTAGCTATTTGGTCTGTGGTAAGTTCTTCCTTAAATTTTTCTTCATCAATATCTCCAAGAATCTCGTCAGGAAATGGAATATCTAATTGTGTTTGTGATTCTTTTGGTGGTTCGTCCAGGATGTAGATTTTACCAATAAAATGTTTAAACATTCTACCGCCCCTACCCATAATATTTTTATAGGTAAAATCATTTAGTTTAGCATTACCCTTTCCACTCCTATTAGCCCATATTACAACATTTTCTGCAGATGTATTGACACCCTCGATAATTGATGAAGTAGATATTAAATCATCAATACCATCATGCTTTTCAGAAAATAACTTTACCTGAATTTGGCTTATAGATCTATGTAATTTACCATTATGCACACCTGCACCTTTTTTTACCAATTTTGTCAAACTCCAATTATAACTATAGTTTTTACTTAGCCATTTTGAAAAATCAATAAGTACTTTTCTTTCTTTATCTGGTAAAGATGTTAGTAGTAAATTGGAAATATTATCTATATTTTTATAGGTGCCAGCGTAAATTAACGTCTTGGTTTGCTTATTACTCAGAATACCTACTAATGCAATACTTTTAGCTTCCTCATCCTTTTTTATATCTTGATATAAGTTATGCTTCTCAAGAAAGACTGTGTTGAAATCTAATTCAACGAATTCCATACCTTTTGTAAAAGGGTTATTCGTCAGTTTAGAAATGTTAGGTGCTAAGAAATACTTTTGTTTGGCAACTTTACCTAATTTTAGAATAGCTTTTATTAATGTTGAAGAACGATCCTTGTCAAAATTAGAACTTGCTTTGTAGAATTCGTCAATGATCAACATATCAATAGATTTTAATTTATTGACATAATTTATCGCTCTTTCTTGAGGAAAAATTAAAATATTCTTTTCAGCTAAATCTGCTTCCGCAGTAGTTATAATCTTATAAGAATCTGAGAATTTTTTATATAATCTCCTTCTAGTTTCATCCGTAAGAGCAATTGTAGGAACAATAATAACAACAGTATTCGGTTTGTTTATTGAAATGTAAGCATCGATTACAAAACTTTTCCCAAACGAAGTTGGAGCACTTACTGCTATGCTTTCATTGTTCAATAATTTTTTTAGAAGCCTAGATTGTTCTCGATGTAAAGGTAATTGGTCTTTTTCACCAGTGTCTACTTTAAAAATATCATATAAAAATTTCTCCTGCCAATTAGCGTTTTCATAATCAATATATGGATATAAACCAGTTTGCCGTATTAAGTTATTAATTAGTGGTGTATACTCAAGTTCCTCAGATTGATGATAATCTAAAAGTTTTATCAATTCATTCCTAGCATCATTCTCTTTATTATCAATAAGCAGGTCATTTATTTCACTACATTTTTGGAATACATCTATTGCCATAATTATTGATTCTTATAAAATTCAACATTATTTAGAAACTTTTCCACAATTGGCTTTTTTTCAGGTATAGGAAATAAGATTAAGTGAAAAGATATTTCTGAATATTTAAAAACTTTAGAATTGAGTTTCTTAATTTGCTTCTTAAAATACGACTCAGCACGTTCTATGTGATGTTCCATAATTTCCTTTTTATAATCTTCTGTCATTTCGATGCAAGAATTAGTGATATCACATTGATGCAATATTAAAATTGGAACATTCAGTTTTGCTTTAATTTTATCAACAGATGTGCTTTTTGATAATAGTTTTTTTATTTTTTCATAAACTTCTTTTTTGTCCTGTAAAATTGCCTGTAAGTCTTGAACGTTAGTTATAATACGGTTCTCTTTTTGTAGTTTTTCTTTCGTCAATGATTCCTCAACAGATTTGATAATGGTGCTTAACCTCGCATCCTCTATAGAATTATAGAATTTAGATTCCCCGAACCAAAGCGTAAAACTATCATCATCTTCCAAAACCACGTGAACGCTGTCCGCCCCTTTTGCATTATCCTTTGGATTCTGTTTATAAAAAATTTTTGGAACTGCAGTAAGAGCTTTGAAATGGTGCTTCATAAACCCATATAAAAGAATTTCAGCCAACTCACTGCCTTCTGTTTCTCCGTAAGGATTATCTATTAAACGTAAATTTTTCGCTGCTTCGATTAAAGAAGAATGTGATTGATTTATTAAAGCATTTCGATCTTGATATGAAAGTGCGGTTTCCGCTATATTATCCCAAATAAAGTTTTGAAATTCTTGGTATCTCCACTTTCCTTCTTCAAAACTATTGACCACACTTAATACTCGTTTACGATCAATATCTTGTAATTTTGTGTCCGGATTTAAATTACAGAAAAAATCATCTAATAAAATTTCAAAATCACCGATTGAGGGTTCATCAGAATTTTCCATTTAGCGTATTTAGGTTAGTATTGAACGCTAATATACTTTATTTTACACCTAAGAGTTTAATCATCAACTTAGAATTAATTTTAAATCTAGTAAAAACAACTGTCTACAATAACTAAGATTCAGTGTGGACGGCACAGCCCAATAAGCACACATTGTTGACTAAACCGGTTTTTGCTTATATCTAAATTTTTTTAGTTTAGATATGCCAGTCGTTACGGTTTTCCGTAATCAACTTTTAATAAATATCTTTAGCTTTAGAAAATTGGGTTTATGAAGTATTTTAGTAGGGATATTACTTGTTAACTTTCATTTGAAAAAAATCGTTTAAATGACTGAAAGAGAAATCAGAAAATATATTGACCGCCTAAATAAGGGAAAGGTAGGTGAATCAATTTTCACCCGACAAATAAACAAATACGTTGATGTTGCTAAGGTATGGTCGGAACAACCAAAAATCACAGATGACATTATTGGGAATTCCGGTTCATACAGGTTCTTTTTCTTAAAAAATGAATTACAGGAATATGTCGGGGCTGTTCTCGACATGTACAACGATTTACATTGGTACATAGTTCCTAAACACAGAAAGAAAGGATATTTGACTACAGCATTGAGGGAAGCAATTCTTCCTTATATTTTTTATGATGATCGAGAAGTTCAAAGATTAACTATTGATTACAGAGCAATAGGAGATAAAAATTATTCAGGCTCTAAAGGTGTAGCTATCAAACTTGGATTTAAAGCAATTAACGAAATAGAAACAGAATTTGAATTAAATAAAACTCAGTTTAATTGGAATAATGAAAATCTCAATGAAACAGACTCGGATATTAACCCGGATAGGTTTGAAGAATTAAGGCGAAGAGCATTTTTTGCTTATAAAACACTTTCTAAAATTAGTGATGAGCTTTTAATGTCTGTTGATGATGATAAAGAACTAAAAGAAGTTGCAGATGAAGTGAGAAATTATACGTGGAAACTTGAAGATCTTGAATGGGAAAAAATGAAAAGCTAAGAAAGTATAAAAACAATCCTCAAACCTGTCTCGGATTGAAGCTCCGTGCTCGCCTTTTCCGGGCTTCCATAACTATCAAAAATTTGGTGATTACTAAATATACCAAATTGATTTAAATGGTGATATTTGAAAAAAGAATACAAAATTAAAATGCTCTTTTATGCTTCAAAGTAACCCAACCAAGAAAGGGACAGGAATAGAATTATGGGGTGATTACCGTGACTTAACAAGCCTGTATGAAACCATTCACAAAATAGGAGAGCGGTTAAATGAATATAAGAAGGAAGAGAAGGGGCAGGCAGATATAATAATGGGCTTTGCTTATGAGGTTCGAAAAGCTTTCCAGCATTCCAGGTTAAAAGAAAAGTTTGTTTTTGATTCGGAAAATAAGGTTGAATATTTAGGCTTTAGATACCTGTGGATAGACTTACTTTATTTAATTTCCGTTCTTCGCTATAATGCAGGTTATGTAGTGTTGGATGCCCTGGATCAGGCAAATCTTTATATCCTTGAATATAATTGTAAGAAAGCCTTATTTGAATATGATCCCCAGGGCGCACAACAAATTCAACTTTTCATAGGTCAAAAAATTGATATACATAATAACCTGGTTTTTTTAGTGCTGCAGGGTATTAATATAGAATATTTGAGCAAGACCCCGGGAAAAAGAAGATTTCGTGGTATACCCGATTTATTAATTGCTTATTCCCAATTTTCACCGGCTTATAAAATGTGGAAGTCTGATATGGAAAGTAGGGCCAAAGAATTAGGTTGTAAAGTAGACCAATTAAATTACGATGATTACCCTGAAATAGTTTGGTAATCGTTAAGTAAAAACCAGCTCATCAGATAGAATTGATTTTTATAATCTACAAAACTATCTAAAGCTGCTTTTAAAGCCTAAAACCGTCCCATAAGGAACTGCAATCCAAAGCCGCATTTAAGGCATATAAGATAAGTCTTATACCATCACCAGGGAAATGCCATCCGAGGCTGAATATAAGACTTAAAGTTTCAATTACTCAATTTAAAAAGCGAATGCTTGCATAACATCTTTTCGGGGAGATTTTCTTGTATCTTGGGGTATTCTGGAAACACTCTCCTCCGCGGCAAATATAATTAAGCCCCGCCTCACACGGAGCTTAGTTGCAGATTAATATCAGATAACGCCGTCCTTATTAGCCGAAAGTTGCCCCCATCATCTGCCAGGTGTTGGCCACTCCTTAACCGCTATCTTCAACTTGAATTCAAATATAATGATTTTTAGAACAACCAGATTTTTACGTGGTTGGTTCCAAACCAATATACTCTAAATTCTCTTAATTTTTCCTAAATTGTACCACGCTTAACAACTCCCTACACCCGTTAAGCCTATCAGGTTTTGCTGAAAATAGGTAAGAGCTTGATATTTTATTAATTCAGCCAAAAAATTCAATGACCATAACGCATACCCAAAAGCTTACCCTCTCTAAACTCGAAGGCCTCTTGCTTAATGCCTGTGACAGCCTGAGGGGTAAAATGGACGCTTCTGAATATAAAGAATTCATCTTCGGAATGCTCTTCCTCAAACGTGCCAACGATAAATTCGTGGAACAACGCAACCGGCTCCGAAAGGAATATGAAACAAAAGGCTTCCGCGAAGACCTTATCGAAAAGCAGCTAAGCAACCCTGCAAAATACGATTACTACGTACCGCCAATCGCCCGGTGGACGCTTACTGAAGAGGAAAAACAAAAACTTCAACAGGGATCTGATGAAGAGCTTCGAAAATTTAAAGGTATCCTTCATCAGAAAAAAGATGTAGGCTCTGCGCTTAACAAAGCCCTGCACGCAATTGAAGAAGCCAAGCCGGAGGTGCTGGAAGATGTATTGAAAAGCATCAACTATAACCGGAAAGTTGGAAAGAAGACCATAGACGATGCCCGCTGGGTTGATTTTATTGAGAAATTCGATAAAATTCCTTTACGTGATGAGGATTTTGAATTCCCCGATCTCCTTGGTGCGGCCTATGAATTCCTGATTAAATATTTTGCCGATAGCGCCGGAAAGAAAGGTGGCGAGTTCTATACGCCTTCCGAAGTGGTGGGTTTACTTACCCGCATCATCGCCCCGCAACAGGGAATGAGCATCTACGATCCCACGGTTGGCTCGGGCGGGATGCTTATTCAGGCCAAGGATTATGTTTCTGAAAATGGAGGCGACCCCCAGGATCTTTCTCTGTACGGACAGGAAGACAATGGTACCACCTGGTCTATCTGTAAAATGAATATGATCCTGCACGGGGTACGCAATGCCGATATCCGTAATGACGATACGCTGAAGAATCCTGATCACACCGAAAACGGGCGCTTGATGAGCTTCGATCGTGTTATTGCCAATCCGCCTTTTTCGCAGAATTACTCCAAAAAGGAAATGAAATTCCCTGAGCGTTTTCACACTTTTATGCCTGAAAATGGTAAAAAAGCCGACCTGATGTTCGTGCAGCATATGCTTAGCGTACTTAAGAATGACGGAAAAATGGCGGTGGTTATGCCCCACGGGGTGCTTTTCCGCTCGGGTGATGAAAAGGAATGCCGTGCGGAATTCCTGAGACGCGGTATCCTAGAAGCCGTGATTGGAATGCCTTCCGGACTCTTCTACGGAACAGGAATCCCTGCTTGTGTGTTGGTCTTCGATAAAAAAGAAGCCAAAGACCACAAGGAGGTGCTTTTCATCAATGCCGACCGGGAATACAAGGAAGGCAAGAACCAGAACAAACTACGGCCCGAGGATATTGAGAAGATCACTAATGCCTATTTCTCTAAAGCTGAAATTTCAAAATACAGTCGACTCGTAAAGCTGGAGGAAATTGAGGAAGAAGTTTACAACCTCAACATTCGCCGTTATGTAGATAATTCTCCCGAAGCCGAACCTCAAAATGTAAAGGCGCACCTTAATGGTGGAATGCCGGCCGATGAGGTAGACGTGCTGGAAGCCTCCTCTAAGGCAATGCTGGGGATGAACAAAGAACTTTTTGTAGCCCGGGATGAGGAGCTCTATGATTTTGCTGAAAACCTTACTTCTAAAGAAGAGATCAAGGACTTTATTGAAAACAATCCTAAAGTAAAAGAGCTCTATCGCTTGTATGAGGAGAAAGTTTTATCCTGGTGGCAAAATGTACAGGATGAATTTGAAAACCTGCCCCACTCGGGTAATGCTGCCCTGCTGCGCAAAAAAGTGATGCCTTCTGTTATTGCTGAATTAAACCAACTCAACGCCCTGGACGAGCACGAAATTCGTGGAGCTTTTGCCGGTTTCTGGGATGACCTGAAAACTGAATTCAAATCGGTCGCGGCGAGTGGCTGGGGTCCTGAACTTATTCCAGAAATGGATATCCTTCAGAGCCAGTTTCCCGATGTTCTGGCACAAATGGAAGAAGATCGCAACAAGATAGCCGAACTGGAAAGCCTCTTTGAAGCTGCTGAAGCCGAAGATTATGAAGATGAGGAGGAAACAGGAATTTATTCCAAAGAAAATTTAAAAGGGCTCAAAGGCCGAC